>WGSQ01000083.1 GCA_014871605.1 Collinsella sp.
CGACGGCACGTGGTGCATAAAACCAAAGCAGACCGAGATGTCGGCGAGCGGGGCATCGAAAAGCACATCGGGCGTCTCAGCGGGATTGAGCTTCATGAGGGCATCGAGCACATCGAGCTCCTGGAAGTGCAGGTTGGGAATGCGCAGCGCGTGGCCATGTGCATCGATGGCCAGGTCTTGGCACGAGTCGACGCCATAGAACTCAAACGGACAGCTGGCATCTGCCGAGGGGTTTGCTCCGTCGACGCCCTTGGCGGCAAGTGCGCCGCCGGCGGCAAAGTTCTCGAATCGCATATTGCCGCAGGCAAGATCGAAGACGCGGACGGGATGCTCGATCGTGGCGACGTCGAGCTGCCCGAGCGCGATATCCATGGTGCGCACCCAGCCGGGCCACGGGGCCTGGCGCGTATCGGAAAAGGAGGCGGAGTGCTCGCGATAGAACGTGTTGTTGAGCTGGATGAGCGCTGAGGCGAAATCGCGGTTCACGGCGCGGGACTCCCTCCGTTGGCGGTGCGGAATAATCAGTACGACCATACTACCGTTAACGCCGCAACGGGGACAACCAAGCTGCGGGTCATTGCTTTGTTTGGACACATTTCCGCAGCTCATGTGCACCCGCAACCGCCGGTTGTCAAAAATCTCACTAGAATAGGTGGCATGATTTTGGCGGTAGCGGATAGATTTTAACTGTGCAAGGCGCCTTAAGAACAGATACGGTCCGGCGGCACGGCCGGCAAAAGCATAGGAGGAACCATGAATGTGGAAACTGCGCAGCGGCTCGCCGACCTTCGCCGCAGTAAGGGTTTTAGCCAAGAGGGCTTGGCGCGAAAGCTGGGCCTGTCGCGCCAAGCGGTCAGTAAATGGGAGCGCGCGGAGAGCTCGCCCGATACCGAGAATTTGATCTCGCTCGCCAAACTCTATGACGTGAGTCTGGACGAGCTGCTCAATCCGAGCGACGAGATCGAGGACGATATCGAATTTGAGAACGAGGACCGCGCCCGGCAGCGCGAGGCCGAGGCGGCAGAGCGCGCCCGCACCCATGAGGCGGCGGCACGCGCCACGGAGGCAGCTACGCAGGCAAGTGATGCCGCGGCCAAGGCGGCGCAGGCGGCAAGCTGGAGTGCGCAGGCCGCCAATGCCGCTACGGCGCAGGCGACGAGTGGCACCGCGGTTGGCTCGACTCCGGTGAAGGGCCCGTTCCAATCGTTTCCGTATTGGGCCGTGTGCTGGCTGCTGTTCTTTTTGCTGATGTTCCTGCTTGGTGGCTGCCCCGTTGCCGCGCTGATTTTCTTTACGATCCCCATCTATCGCTGGGTGGCGCGTGCACTCGATGGCGATTGGGCGCGCGGGGATATTCAGGTTGGTCCGGCGCCGATGGTGGCTCAGGCTCAGGTGCAGGACGCTTCCGCCGCGGTTGATGCTGACACGGCTGCTACTGCCGGCGCAGAGCCGAGTGCCAAAGAAGGTGATGAATGATGAAGCTTTCGCATGAATCCAAGGTGCGTCTGGGCGTTGGTATCGGAGCGTTTGCGCTCATCATCGGGCTGATCTTTGGTATTTCGAGGGCTTTGATTCATTTTGATGGCCCGTGGAACCTTGGTGCCGTTACGTTCGACTGGCCTGGTCTGGGTAGCGGCAACTATTCCGCTCAGCCCCAGCAGCTTTCGTGCACGACTTTTGACGAAGGCGCGTTTCAGTCGCTTGACCTGGATGTGACGTCGGGGACGGTCGAGGTTAAACGTGTCTCTGGCGGACGGGTGCGCGTCATCGAAAGCGGCCGCGTTGCGAAGGGAACGTCTGCTTCAGACGCGGCAACCCGGAACCTTGCCGAGGTCAAGGACTCCACACTCAAGATCGGCCAGTTCGACAGCGATGACAAGTACGTGATTGACCGTACGGTCACCATTGAGCTGCCGCGCGAGGTTGCCGAGAATATGATGGGCATTATGGCGTATGTGGGGCTGGGCGATCTAACGGTCACAGACATTGCGTGCCACGATTTGGATGTAACGCTGGACTCGGGGGACGTCGAGTTTACGGGCGCCGTGACCGATACCCTGAATGCCGAGGTCGGTTTGGGCGATGCGACGTTTGAGCTCAACCAGGCCCCTGCGAAGTCGATGGACGTGAGTGTGGGCTCGGGCGACGTGGAGATAACGGTTCCGAGTTCTACGGGCTTTAAGGCGAGTGTTACCCTGGGCGGCGGCGACTTTGAGAGCGATTTCGTCATGGATGCCTACGAGGGCGATGACGTTTCGAACCTTGAGTTCGATAACGGTGACAAGTCCGCCACGTATCGCTTTGAGGTCGGTTTGGGCGACATGTCGTTTGATTCGGAGTGACGGACGGTTTTCGAAGACCGGTAAACATAGCCGCGCTCTTTGATGAAGGCGCCGGGGCCGTGGTCGGCTCCGGCGCCTTTGCCTTTACAATGGGGGCATGGAACAGATTATTTTGAACATACTCGAGGCCCTGCGTCGCGGTGAGACCGTGGACGACAAGGCGCTCGTCAAACTGATACATGCCGAGGCGCGTCGTGAGGGCGCCGACAAGCGCGATCTGGCCAAGCGTCGCCTGCTGCCGTTTTACCAGCGGGTGAAGCGCGAGGAACCGGCGCGTTGGGCTGGGTGGAATGTCGATGCCGAGCTGGAGCGTCAACTGCTGCAGGTCCTGCGCATGAAGCCGCGCCGCACGGCTTCGGGCGTGGCGACCATTACCGTCATCACCAAGCCGTGGCCGTGCTCGGGCGATTGCCTGTTTTGTCCCAACGATTTGCGCATGCCTAAAAGTTATCTGCATGCCGAGCCGGCGTGCGCCCGTGCGGAGCAAAACTGTTTCGACCCGTATCTGCAGGTGAGCGCTCGTCTGACCGCGCTTTCGCAGATGGGGCATGCGACCGACAAGATTGAGCTTATCGTGCTCGGCGGTACCTGGAGCGACTATCCGCAAGGGTATCAGACGTGGTTTATGTCGGAGCTCTTCCGCGCGCTCAATGACGATGCCGTCGCCGGCGTGGCTGCCAACCCCATGTTGGCGCGTCCGGGCATCAGTCGTGCCGAGGCGGGGCGTCTGCTAGATGACGCTCCCGCCGATGCCCTGCCGCCTGTGGTAGCAGAGCGCCGTGAGCGCTATCGGGCCGCCGGCATTGCGACAGACGAGGTCGCGCTTGCTGCCGGCGTTGCCGACGAGCAGGGGCGTGTGGATGCTGCCGTGGGCGGCTATAACCGTGCGGTGCGTCGTCTGTACGGCCCCGGCACGCCGTGGGGCGAGGTCGCCGAGTGGCAGACGGCCACGATGGAGGAGCTCGGGCGTCAACAGCGCATCAACGAGACGGCGAAGCATCGCGTGGTGGGCCTCGTTATCGAGACGCGTCCCGATGCCGTGACGCCACAGGCCCTCACACTCATCCGCCGCCTGGGCTGCACCAAGATTCAGATGGGCATCCAGAGCCTCGACCAGCACCTGCTCGATATCAATGGGCGTCGCATCACGGTGGCGCAGATTGAGCGGGCGTTTTCGCTCGCGCGTCTGTTTGGCTTTAAGATCCATGCGCATTTTATGCTCAACTTGCTGGGCGCCACGCCCGAGGGGGATAAGCGCGACTACGAGCGTTTTATGACCGAGGGCGCCTTTATGCCCGACGAGGTCAAGGTCTACCCATGCGCGCTCATCGAGGGTTCGCGCCTGGTGGGCTGTTACGAGCGTGGCGAGTGGCGTCCCTATACCGAGGACGAGCTGCTCGATGTGTTGGCCGACGACATCGTGGTGACGCCGGCATTCTGCCGCATCAGCCGCATGATTCGCGACTTTAGCTCCGATGACATTATGGTGGGCAATAAGAAGCCCAACCTGCGCCAGCTGGTCGAGAATCGCCTGGCCGCTCGCGGCGACGGTGCGACGGTGCGTGAGATTCGCTATCGCGAGATCAGCACGGCGGGTGCCGACCTGGATGAGCTGTCTCTTGACGAGGTTGCCTACGAGACCCCGGTGACGGGCGAGCGCTTTTTGCAGTGGGTGACACCACAGGGCAAGATCGCGGGCTTTTTGCGCTTATCGCTGCCCGACCGCGCATTTGTTGCCGCACATGCGGACGAGTTGCCGACGACGCCGGACGAGGCGATGATTCGCGAGGTACACGTGTATGGCATGGCGGCGCGAGTGGGCGATCAGGGCCAGGCGGCGCAGCATCATGGGCTGGGCCGTTCGCTGGTGGAGCGTGCATGTCAGATTGCTCGGGATGCGGGCTATGCGCACATTAACGTGATTAGCGCGATCGGTACGCGTGAGTACTATCGTCACCTGGGTTTTTACGACCATGGACTCTATCTGCAAAAGGAGCTCTAGATGAACAAGCCGGGTGTTTCTGCCGGGGTTGTTGCCGGTGTTGCCTTGGGAGCTGCTGCGCTTGGTGCGGCCGCTGTCGCTGTTCGCGCTGCCTGCTTGCAGGTCGCGCGGACTCGTAATGGGCTGGCACGCGTAAAGCGCGTGCGCGATACGAATGGCGATGAGGTTCGCGTGCTTGTGCAGGGCGGCGTTTACCAAAGTGCGAGTTATGTTGGCGATCGCTGGGCGGAGCCGGTCTTTGCGTACTATCGCGCGTTTAACGACGTGTTTGAGGCCGAGGATGCGATGCGCGACGCTTATGGTCACGGTATCGACCGCATGCTTATGCTGGGCGGCGGCGGGTTTGCCTATCCTAAATTCGCCCTGATGTCGCACGAGGGCTTGCGCATAGACGTCATCGAGTATGACGGAGAGATTACGCGTCTGGCGCGCCGCTGGTTCTACCTAGACGAGCTGGAGCGCGCGGCGGGCGATCGCCTGCGGGTGATAACCGCTGAGGCTCGCTCGTATTTGGGCATTACGAGCGTGGGCCATCGTCGCTACGACGTCGTTGTGAGCGACTGCTTTGGCGGTGCCGAGCCTGTGCGTGAGCTGGCGACGGTTGAGGCGTTGCGTTTAGTGCGGGGCAGCCTGAACCCCGGGGGTATCTACGTGGCCAATATCGTGAGCGCAAACGAGGGGAGCGACGTGACGTTCCTGCGCGACTGCACTGCCACGGCACTCGAGGTATTCGCCCACGCCTGGGTGGTCCCATGTGGCGATGCGAAGTTCGGCGGCGAGGAAAACTACCTGCTCATCGCCAGCGACGGTGACTACGCCTTTGCCGAAGCCGTGCCTTTTGACGCTGACTTTCTCGGCGCTGCCCTCCACGACTAGCGCGTTTCCCTGCGACCAGTCTGTTTATGACAGGGCTTGTTGAGCTACTTCTTGGTCATGCCCAAGGTAGCTCAACAAGCCCCGTGCCAAAAAGACTGGTTCTATGTGTGGTTACGCCAGCTGCGGACGCGCTGTTTCATGCCCTCGATGTCGAGCACGCCTTCGGCAAAGCCCTTGCGCACGAGCTCTTCGGGAACAAACTCGTCGTAGCGGTCAAAGTAAGGCACCTCGCCAGGATAGACGAGCTCGATGGGATCGAAGTCTTTCTCGGCCTCGGCGGCGAGCACCTCAAAGAACGTTTCCTCGTCGGTCTTCATCTTAAACTGCATAAAGTACGGGCGTGAAGGGTCGAGTCCGCGAAGGCCCAGCTCCGCGGCACACTTGATCTTGAGCATGCGCTCGAGTGCCAAAAAGGCGTAGCTGCCCAGCCAGGGGAAGAGCACCCAGGTGTCGCCGCCCAGGTTAATGAGCGGCTTAGTTCCCGCACCCGAAATCTCGGCCGTATGGCGAGCCTGCGCAAGGCGTGCCCGTGCGTTGCCCATGAGGTACGGATATGCCGCATGCTCGTTGAGCGCCTTGCGCATGCGCTCGAGTACGTGTGTATTGATGTCGCCGGGGCAGTCGCCAAAGTAGGCCGGCACACGGCCCTTGACCTGCGTGGCAAAGACGGTATGACGCTTCCAGTCCACTTCCTCGACAATCCAGCAGTGTCCGGCGATGGCGATGCGCTCGCCGGGCGGAGGGGGATTGACGATCGTGCCCAACTCGGCCGACTCGCTGCGAACGGTGAACTCCTCGTTTTCCTGGAACACGGCGTAGAACTTAAAATTGTTAATGATGCGCTCGCCCGCGAGGCCCACGATGAGCCCGCCGCCCTCGGTGACCTGGATATGATCGATCTTGATGAGGTGGCGCAGTAGCACGCGATAGTCATCGGATGAGACGCGATGGAAATAGCTGAGTGTGAGCACGCGCTGGGCAAGTTCTGCCGGCGTGAGTTCGCCGGTGCTGGCAAGCGTCGACATAGTCTGGTGGTAGAGCAGGCTGTAGGGGAGTCGATCGAGCTCGGGCGGCTCGACCCACTTTTCCTCGCGATAGAGTTGTACGAGCGCGATACCCTGCAGGAGCTTCCATGGAATGGTTTCGGGCATCATCGTGCGCGGTTCGGGCTCTTCCTCGCGCATGACAAACCACATCTCGGGCGGAAGGTCGCGGCGTCCCGTGCGGCCCATTCGCTGCAAAAAGGAGCTGACGGTAAACGGTGCATCGATCTGAAACGCACGCTCCAAGCGGCCGATATCGATGCCAAGCTCAAGTGTGGAGGTGGTGACGGTTGTCTGCGCCTGTTCCTCGTCGCGCATGAGCTCCTCGGCCGTCTCGCGCAGCGATGCCGAAAGGTTGCCGTGATGGATGAGGAAACGGTCGGGCTCGTGTCGGCTCTCGCAGTAGCTGCGCAGCATGGAGCATACGGCCTCCGCCTCTTCGCGCGAGTTGGCAAAGACCAGGCACTTGCGGCCGCGGGTGTGTTCGAAGATGTAGCCCATGCCGGGGTCGGCGTTGTCGGGGGCGGTGTCGGTGGGGTTGAGCAGTGCCTGTTCGGTTGCCTGTGGGATGTCGACTTCGCCCTCGGGGGCGGAGGAAGTGCGACTGTCCTTGGGGGCAGCCTTGCCACGTGTCTGATCGCGACGTTGGCGGCGTTCCTCCTGCGTGAGCTGTCCGCTATGGCGCATGTCTTGGGTGCTGACGGGCAGTGCCGCGGGTGCCGCTGCCTCAATGCGCTCGCACGCAAGCACTTCGGCCTCTTGAGGACCCGTGCTTTCGAATCCTCGTTGCTGCGCCTGGGGACCCGAGTTGTAGAAGTGCTCCATGGAGATGCGCCACACGCGGCGCGGTTCTTCAAAGCGGGGGATAACGCAGTCGCGTCCCGTTCCCTGTGAGAGAAAAGCGCCTGTGCGCTCGGGGTCGCCGATGGTAGCCGAAAGGCCAATGCGGCGAGGCTGTACGCCGGCCATGCGCGAGAGTCGCTCGATAAGGCAGAGCGTCTGCCCGCCACGGTCGCCGCGCATGAGCGAGTGGACCTCGTCGATGACGACGTAGCGCAGGTCGCAGAACATGCGCGGGATCGCCATGTGTTTATGGATCAGGAGCGCTTCGAGTGACTCGGGTGTAATCTGCAAGATGCCGCTCGGTTTTTTGATGAGCTTAGCCTTGTGCGATTGCGAGACGTCGCCATGCCAGCGCCAGACGGGGATGTCGGCTTCTTCGCACAGGTCATTGAGACGGACGAACTGATCATTGATGAGTGCCTTGAGGGGGCCGATGTAGAGGGCGCCCACGCTTGCGGGCGGGTTCTCCCAAAACTCGGTCAGGATGGGAAAGAAGGCTGCCTCGGTTTTGCCGGAAGCCGTGGATGCCGTCAGGAGCACATTATCTTGCGTGTTAAAGATGGCATCTGCTGCCGCAACCTGAATGGAGCGCAGACTCCCCCAATCGTGGGAGTAGATGAAGTCTTGGATAAACGGGGCGTAGCGGTCAAAGGCGTTCACGGGGCCTCCTTTCAAAAACGAATCTCTCAACGCGGTGGGCAGTGGCTTGCTGCACGACTGCTTCAACGTTTG
>WGSQ01000084.1 GCA_014871605.1 Collinsella sp.
CGCTCCTCTTTCACGGCCATCTCGGACACTTGGAAAACCCGTGCCGACCGCCCGAGCCACGGCACCTTGCCTTTCAATCGTCGGGCATGACCTCAAGGTCTATGCCCTCCTCTTTCAAGGCAATCTGCCGCACCTCGGGCGGTCGGTCTATTTGTTTCGTTTGATAGTTGTATTTAGGAGGTCGCTTTATGGCCGACAATCGCAAGCGTGCGCCTCGTGGTGGCAAACAGGCTGCTTCTGGCTCGCGCCCGATTCGCCGCAATGACCGCGCTGCCGCTTCCAAGGGCCAGCGCGAGCGCTCCCAAGCCCAGGCTGCGCGTCCGCAGCGAGATCGTAACCGCGACACTGTCCAGGCTCCCAAGGGCGAGTTTATCGAAGGTCGTCGTGCTGCCGCCGAGGCGCTGCGCACTGGTTTTCCCATCAAGTGCGCGCTCATCGCCGAGGGCGGGGAGCGCGATGCTGCTTTGTCTCGTCTGGTCGATGACCTCAACGCCGCGGGTGTCCGCATTAAGTATGTGCCGCGCGCGCAGCTCGATGTGCTGTCGAGCCATGGCGCTCACCAGGGTATTGCGCTCGAGGTGGGAAATTTCCCCTATGCTGATGTCGCCGATATCCTCGATCGCGCGGGTGACGGACCGGCGCTCGTCGTCGTGCTCGACCATGTGACCGACGATGGCAACTTTGGTGCGATCGTGCGCTCCGCCGAGGTCGTGGGCGCGGCGGGCGTCATCATTGCAAACAAGCGCGCCGCCGGTGTGACCGTGGGCAGCTACAAGACCTCTGCTGGTGCCGTCATGCACCTGCCCATCGCGCAGGTTCCCAATATCGCTCGTGCGCTCGATGATCTCAAGGCCGCCGGCTTTTGGGTGGGCGGTGCTTCCGAGCACGCCGAGGGCAACTGCTGGGATGCCCCCCTCGAGGGCCGCGTTGCGCTCGTCATGGGCTCCGAGGGCGACGGCATCTCGCGCCTGGTGCTCGAGAAATGCGACTTTTTGACCAAGCTTCCCCAGCGCGGCATGACCGAGAGTCTCAATGTGGCCCAGGCGACCACCGCGCTGTGCTTTGAGTGGCTGCGCCGCAATGCCGGCGAGCTCATGGGGGAGGAGTAGCGCATGTCCAAGAAGAACCGCGCCAAGTCCAAGGCCAAGCGCTTTGGCGAGGGCTCGGCCAAGCCAATTGTTTCGGCCGCGACCTATGGCGTGGGCGGCAATGCGTTTGCGCAGGCTATCGCCGATCCGGTCTCGACGGTGCACTCCAATAAGCCCGAGCTGCTGGTGGTCGACGGCTACAACGTGATTCACTGCACGCCGCGCTACGAAAAGCTCGTGTACGACCATTCCGACGATCCGTATTCCAGCGACGTCCACGATATGGCTCGTACTGCGCTCATCAACGATGTCGCGGCGTTTGCCCAGGGCCGTTACGAGGCCGTGATCGTGTTCGACGGCGCGGGCAACATCTCCAGCGAGCGCCCCAACCTACCGGCCCGCGGCGTGCGTATCGAGTTTTCGCCGACGGGCGTCTCCGCCGATACCGTGGTGCAGAAGCTCTGCATCGAGGCGCGCGAGGAAGGCCGCGCGTGCTCCGTGGTGTCGAGCGACGGCACGATCCAGGCCGTTGTCATGGGTAAGGGCGTTACGCGCATCTCGAGCCGCATGCTGGTGGACGAGATCAAGCAGATCGATAACGACGTTCACGAGGCAGAGGAAGCTCCGCAGATCAAGATGACTCTGGGCAGTCGCCTGAGCCCCGATGCCCTGGCCAAGCTCAAGGCCCTGCGCGGACGGTAGGGGAGTTGGCGGGGCAATGCTGCCTTGCTAACTCCATTCAGCGATGTCGATCATTCTTTCGAGGCGCCACGTTAGCGCCTCTTTTAGATAAGGTAGTCTCGCTGCTAGAGCATCGTTTTTAGACAGAATCTCGATTGCCTCGTCGACAAAGCCTTTGAGTTTGTCTCCATCGAACCAGCCCATGTCCTCGACGAGCAGCATTTGTTTGGCGGGGCTTGAATGAAACTGCGCGCTGGTAAAACTGTGCTCTCCCGCCCTAAGCTCCTCTAGTGATATGTTGCACCAGAGTGATGAGCCTGAATCGAAGATGGGGGCTGGTCTGCAGACTAGTGAGTTGACGTTTCGCACGAGGCCGAAGTTGCGCCAATGACGATCGTAGTTGGCGATGATGTCGTCACATACGATCATGCGGTCAAGGGCATCCTTGACGCCTGTCACCCCGAGCTCCTCGCAGTTTGCTACATATCGCTCGTAGTCGGTTAGCCGTTCATCTGCGTTTGCGTGCTGGTTTACATAGAACGCAGGGACATACTCTTCTTCATCAGTTAAGAAGACATCGCATATGCTCAGGGCGGAAGTGCCCGTGCCCTCGAGCGAGTAAGGCACATAATCGCAAGCGTTTAGGATGCGACGGTGAAGCGCGGTCGCCACCAGCTCGTTATAAGGTTCCTGGTTCAGGTGCGCTCCTGCCTTATGCAGAATTCGACGCCCGCCCTCGCACGTCCAGTACTTTTGAAGATTGCCGTCCGAGGTGTTGTCGGGCTTTGCGGCAGCTGCCTTGCCCTCTGGGGCGAAGGGTGCGATGGACAGAGAGACGTCGTCAAAAGCGTTATTGAAGAAGTTAATATCTTCCCACGCGAGACCGGAGCCTTGGGGCCTAATCCAATACTGGTCGGATAAGGAGAGGCCGAGATTTCGCTGGACGAGTTCATCGGGAACATCGACTGCGGCTTCTGCAAGCAGGGAGGCTAGTCCAATGCGTGCGAGCGGGATACCGCGGCCGCGCCACCAGATGCGGAAGGAGTCGAGCGATATGGGGCTATTAGGGCCAAATACTCCAATAGGGGCGTGGGCGTAATCGATGTCGGCACCGATGTGGGTAAAGTCTTTTCGCGATGTGCTGTAGACCAGCTGAGCGACTTCGTACGTGCGGTTCATGAGGGTGAACGCGATTTCGCTCTTACCGTGGCCGCGGCGGGGACGTCCCCCCGTTTTGGTCACGGAACGGAGTCGCGTGTCGACGCTGCCTTTGTCGATGAGCCATACACCAGAAGCCTTGCGGGCCTCAAGTGCTCCGTTTTTTATGAGCTCCTGCACCCTGCGCGGAGTGATGCCGAGCAGTTCGGCTGCTTCCTTGGTAGTAAGCATCGCGAAACCCTTCGTTAGAACGAATAGTTTTATATATAGCAATTGTAATTAAAACTATTCGTTTTAACGAATGGTTTTAAGATTGAGGGAGAACTGACAGAAATGAACGGGCCTGGTACCTGTTGTTGCTGGATTTTGCATATTTGTATAACGCCGTGCGGCCTGTTGCGCCCCGTCCGCAATTCCATTATTCTTAACAGGCTTCGCGCGAAAGCGCCAAGTGTGCCAGTGTGGCGCAACGGTAGCGCAACTGATTTGTAATCAGTGGGTTGCAGGTTCGATTCCTGTCACTGGATCCATGAGAGTTTCGGGCTCTGTCTCTATATGGGACAGAGCCCGTTTCTATTTAGGTGGCGCGCCATCAGGTTAGCGCCCATCCCGTTTTTGGTTTGTCTCGTCCTCCAGTTTGTCTAAATCTGTAACACCAAGACCGATATTTGGCATCTAACTGTTACAGATTGAGATGAAACTTAGGGTGTTTTAGGAATATCTTGATCTGTAACATGTAGAAGCGGAATAGGCCTCTTGCTGTTACAGATCGAGACAAGGGCGGGTGCGGACCTGGATGTTCTGCTCGAGCGTGGATTTCTGGACACGCGAGCGAAGAAAATCTTCCGACCGGAGAACGAGCGTGGATAATTAACTTGGATAGGGAGCTAAGGTAAACACCGATTGTCTATCGAAGGCTTTAGAAACGACGACCCCGATTTCATTGTGGAATCGGAGTCGTTTGTGCCTGAGGAATCCGAATGGATTAATCGAGCTCCTAAGGGACTTCTTGGGTTCTTGCTAATGGTCTGCCGAGGATGTCCCCAATGCAAGCAGCGGGCATCTACTCAATATAGTTGGGATTCTTCTTGATGATCACGCGTGCAGCGATGAACGAGACGACGATGGCGATGACGGCGACAACGCACGCCAGAACGAAGTTGCCCATGGATCCATCGGGAGCGATAAAGATCAGCGCAGAAAGAAGACCGGGGCATGCTCCCGCAACATACTCCTTCAGGACGAAGATACCTGCAGGGAGTCCCGCGCAGAGGGCGCCGATTGCCGTGCCGACAAGCAGGCGGGGACGCTCGATGAGGCAGCCGTAAAATGCGGGCTCAGTTACGCCACAGAGTGCGGTGACGGCAACCGTGGTGACCATACCTCTCTTCTCCTTGTTGCCTTTCATTGCAGTTGCCAAGGCGAGACTCGTGCCGCCAATGCAGAGGTTTGAGATGAAGCCAAAGATGATGGGCGCCCAGCCGAGCTGCGCCAAGCTCGTAACTTCGATCGCGATGTAGGCCTTATCAAGACCGAGCATGACAAAATAGGGGTTAAGGGCTGCAAGGATTGGAGTAGCGATAAATGCCACGTTATCCATGAGCCACGTGGCGGCATCACTCAGCGCGTAGCCCATCATGCTGCCGGCGGGGCCGAGGATAATCAGCTCAACAGGCACGACGATGAACATGGTGAGCAGCGGCTTCAAGAACAGTTTGGTAATGTCGGGGATGATTTTCTGAAGACCGCGATCAACAAAGTACATGAACACAACGCCCAGTACGATTGGCACCACCGTGCTCGAGTAGTCATTCGTCGGGATGGGGATGCCAAGAAAGTCGAGACCCTCAGCACCGCTAATAGACGAGCTAATCATGATTGCGCCCAGCAGTGCGCCCATGATAGGCTGCATCTTCATGACGGCGGCGAGCTGATAGCCGAGGTAAACGGGCAGGAAGCTAAATGAGGCGCTGAAGATCGCCAGCAGAACCTGGGCGGTTCCGCTATCGGTGCTCAATCCACAATAATTGACCAGGAGATTCTTGATCGAAAGAATGAGTCCGCCAACGATGAGCGCCGGGACGATGGGCATGAATACCTGTGCAGAGACGTTCCCGAATTTCTCAATCAAGCCCATGGCGGTGTTACCGCTTTTAATGCCTTCTGCAAGGTCTTTGGCGGTTTGGGCATCGTCGGCAACCGTGCCACCGCCGACTTCGATTCCCGCGAAGTCGAGGAAGTCGTTGTAAGCCTCGGTGACGTTGGGGCCGATGATCACCTGAAGCTGGCCACCGCTGACTACTGCCCCGAGCGCCTGGTCGGCCGATTTGGCGAGCTGGAGATCGATGATCGAGGTGTCTCGTGCGTCGATGCGAAGGCGCGTCGCACAATGAGTTACCGATGTAATGTTTTCTTTGCCGCCAACAGCCTTTAGGACTGTTTCGGACATTGCCTGATATTTCATCTCTTTCTCCTAACCTTCCTGCTCCTGATACTTCGAGATAAGGTCTCGGTACCAATACCAGCTCTTTTTGGGGGTGCGCTCCAGATTGTTCTCGAAGTCGATATGGACAAGTCCGTATCGTTTTTCGTAGCCGTTGATCCAGCTATACAGATCCATCGTCGACCAGAGGTAGTAGCCCTCAACGCGCGCGCCGTCGCGCTTAGCCCTCATCATGTGCTCGATGAACTGGCCCAGAAGCTCGATGCGGTCATCATCGTGGATTATTCCGTCTGCGTCTGGTTGCTCATAGGCGCCATGTCCGTTTTCCGTAATAAAGATGCGGGGCGCGTCATAGCGCTCGTGGACATCCATGATGGTTGAATACATGCAACTTGGGAGTATTTCGCGGCCCCATTTATTGCGGGAAACATTGCTGTCGCGGGCGCTTTCAAACAAGGGCGCAATGCATTTTCCTTCGACCTTTTTGCTCGAACCGCCCTTATTGTTCGCCGAAACGGCAAGCTCTCCACCGTGCCAGTCGGTTACATACTCTCGGCAATACACGTTGAGTCCAATAAAATCGACTTTACCGTCTCTGAATTCTTCTACGTCATTTGGGGATCGATAGAGCGAGACGCCAAGTTTTTCAAGGATTTCGTCCATTTCTGGCGGCAGTTGACCCTGAAGTGCTGGTGCCAGAATCATGCGATTGGCGAAAAAGTCTGCGTATCGAAATACGTCATCGGGGTGCTCGGTTGCCGGGTCGAGTTCGACAACGCCGCCATCGTGGACGGCGCCGATGATGCCGTCGTAGCCCATTTGACGATATGCTCGGACTGCGAGTGCGCTTGCGCGCATCAGGTTGTACTGAAACTGCATGTACGACTGAACGTCGAGCGATCGATTGGGGGGATAGTTGCCCAACATGTTTACGCAGTAGCTGTAGAAATGCGGCTCGTTAACGGTAGCCCAGATTTTGACGCGGTCTCCAAAGCGCTCAAAGCAAATCTTGGCGTATTTGCAGAACCACTCTGCCATATCGTTGTTCAGCCATCCGCCTTTGCAAGCAAGCGTGAATGGCAGATCGTAATGGAACAGCGTAACGTTGGGCTCTATGCCATTTTCGAGGCAGCAATCAATGACCCGATTATAAAAATCGATACCCTTTTCATTCACTTCGCCGATACCCGTGGGGATGATTCGACTCCATGAAAGAGAGAAGCGATAGGTGTTTTGTCCGCCTTCTTTCATCATGCGGATATCTTCTTCATAGCGATGGTAGAAGTCGCAAGATACATCACCGTCAACATGGTTGATGTTCTTATTGCTTGTGTGGTTAAAGAAATCCCACTCGCCAAGGCCTTTGCCGTCTTCGTTCCAGGCACCCTCGCACTGATAAGACGCCGTGGCGGAACCCCAGAGAAACGGGATGTTGTTCACGTTGCCCATGAATCCCCTTTTCATCATTCAACACGGTGGATACGTGTGGCGGAATTACGATTAAGATGACGTCAACTGATTTGAATCATAGGAGAACGACCAAAGCTGTTTGATTCAATAAATGAACTATGATTTCGAGGAGAGCGGAAAGAGGGATCACGTGAATATCAATGACTTCGATGTGCTCAATCGCATTAGCTCCATCATCAACAGCGAGTTTGGGTCAAACGATGCCGCCATCGCTCGATATCTCATCGCTCACATTAGGCGTTCGAGCGAAATCAATGTTGCCGCAATAACCCGCGATGCATTCGTGACCCGTTCCGCTGTTCGTCGTTTCTGCAATCGATTGGGCTACCAGTCTCTTAGCGATTTGAAAGAATCATTTACTCAGTCAGTCTTTCCAAGCGACTTAAGCCATCGAGAGGAGGAATTTGGCTACGAGGAATACAGGGCAGAGCTCGACGTTCGCATGATCGAGATGTTCGCTGAGGTTGAAAGCGGCGTGTCCGATATCGCTATTAAGCATCTTGTCGACGAAATTGATGGCCATAAAAACGTTGAAATCTGGTGCACCAATAATGTGAGCGCCAATCTCGTACGATTTCAGCAGGAAATGTTTTATGCGGGCAAGATAGTTCGCATAGTTGCTGGGGCTAACGTCGCGGAATTGAAAAACATGGGAGACGCTTCGCAGTCATTGATAATTCTCGTATCGGTCTCCGGGCTATTTGCGTCACAGGCGCGTGAGTATCTTGATTGCCGTTCGGGCAGGAAGATTCTAATTACTGCGTTTAGCAACGATGACAAATCGAGGTCTTTTGACCGTGTATATCGTCTTGGTAATGCGGGAAACGGAATTGACCGACTCGGCGTTTATTCGAAATACGCCATGACTTATTTTTTCGACTTGCTATCGTCGTGTTACTTGAGTCGCTACCCCTGCACCAAGGGGGAGCCGCTCTATGGGTCTACTTTGGCCTGGCCCGAG
>WGSQ01000085.1 GCA_014871605.1 Collinsella sp.
AAGCGCGAGAACTACGAGAAGATCTATAGCAAGGGCGGCATCGAGGGCGACTCCGAAACGGAGCTGCGCGAGGCGTTCGAAAAGCTCTATGACCGTTGCCTGCAGGATATAAACGAAGGCGACGAGTCTTCGTATATCTTTAAGCATCACATTTCGCGCATTGAGCGGCAGCTTTCCTACTACAATCGCACCTATGCATGGCAGGATGATAAAGATCAGACCGTAGTGGATTACATTTCGAGCATGACGGACGGCTATTTCTGTGAGCTGACGAGCAAGCTGTTCCCGGGGCTGAAGTTTCCGCATCGTACCTATATTAACGAACGGTAGTTCGTATATTTTCGGTATACTGTTGAGGAACAACGATTTTGATGGATGCACGGGATGGCTATGGACGACCTTTTTTCTGCCTCGACGCGCGAGCGTTCCTTTAAAAATGCGCCGCTTGCGGTGCGCATGCGCCCCTATTCGCTCGACGAGTATGTGGGCCAGCAAAAGGCCGTCGGTAAGGGCTCATGGTTGCGTGCCGCGATCGAGCACGACGTGCTTTCGAGCGTGATTCTGTACGGGCCGGCCGGTACGGGTAAGACGACGCTGGCCCACATTATCGCCAACCATACCAAGAGCGAGTTTGTTGAGGTCAGCGCCGTCACGGGTACCGTGAAGTACCTGCGTCGTGTGATTGATGAGGCCAAGACGCGCCTGAATACGTACGACCGCCGCACCATTCTATTCATTGATGAGATTCACCGCTTCTCTAAGTCGCAGCAGGATGCCCTGCTGCATGCAGTTGAGAACCGTACCGTCATTATGATTGGCGCTACGACAGAGAACCCGTACTTTGAGGTCAACTCGGCACTGTTGTCGCGCGGGCGCGTGGTGGAGCTTGAACATCTGAAGGATGAGGATATCGCCACGCTTATTGAGCGTGCGCTCGAGGCACCACAGGGCTTGAACGGAAAGTTCTCGGCCGATGAGGATACGGTCAAGACCATTTGCACGCTGGCAGCGGGTGACGCTCGCTCGGCGCTCACGACGCTCGAGCTTGCGAGCGAGATTGCCGTCACGCGTCCCGATACCGAGGGAACGCCAGCGCCTGCGGCGGGGGAGCGCTATCCCATCACCGTGGATGACGTGAAGATTGCCAACCCGCGTCGCGGCTTTACGTATGACAAAAACGGCGACATGCACTACGACATCATCAGTGCGTTCATCAAGTCCATGCGCGGTAGTGACCCCGATGCCACGATCTATTGGCTCGCGCGCATGATCGATGCTGGGGAGGATCCTAAGTTTATCGCTCGCCGCATTATGATTCACGCTTCTGAGGATGTTGGCAACGCCGACCCGCAGGCGCTTTTGGTGGCGCATGCCGCGTTTAAGTCTGCCGAGGTCATTGGCTATCCCGAGTGCCGCATTAACCTGGCTCAGGCTGCACTCTATGTGTGCTTGGCGCCAAAATCCAACGCGTGTGAGGCTTCGATCGATGCGGCGCTGGCCGATATCCATTCTAGTGGGCTTCGCGAGGTGCCGAGTTATCTGCGCGATCGCCATCGCCCGGGCAGCGATGAATACGGTGTGTATAAGTATCCACATGATTATCCCGAAGGCTGGGTCGATCAGCGCTATTTGCCCGAAGGCTTGGAACGCGGTGCATTTTGGCAGCCTGCCGGGCGCGGCTGGGAAGAGTGGCGCGTAGAGCAAAGCGAACGAGACCGCAGCGGGAATGCACCGAGGTAGCTGCTGATAATTTTGTCCCACGTTGCTGCTCTTGGCATGTTCGGTCCCCTTTGGGGTACCATGGAAACCGTCTGTATATCGATTCCTTTGGGAGGCTTGTATGAGTCCCATTCAAATCGCCCTGCTGCTGCTCGCCGTTGCCGGCGTGTGGGCTATCGTTGAGCTTGCGCTCACCCTGCGCAAAACCCGCACCGTTGTCGACTCGCTCGACAAGACGGTAACCGACCTCAACAATACGATTGCCGAGGCGCAGCCCGTGGTGGCAAAGCTTGATGGCGCCGTTGACGAGCTTACGCCGGCACTTGCCCAGATGGAGCCGCTCCTCAAGTCGAGCAAGACTGCCGTTGACGCCCTGACGTCCAACCTCGTTGAGGTTGAGGCGGTCGTTCGCGACATCTCCGAGGTCACGGGCAGTATGGCCGAGGCCAGTAATGCCGTATCGAGCGTGACTGATTCTGCGGCCGGCGCCGTGCAGAAGCTCTTCAATAAGGTGAAGGCTCCTGCAGCCGACGCCGATCGCAAGCTAGCAGCTGCCGCCGCCGAGGCCGAGCAGCCTACCGAGCGCGTTCTGATCGGTGAGGCCGAGGACGAGGCCGCCGGTGGTGCGGATGCGGCTCAGAAGCCCGCAGCCAAGCCGGCTCAGTATTACACCTATACGCCCGCCGAGTCCTCTGAGGAGTCCTGCGATGAGTAGCGAAGCAACCTGCCCCATCACGCTGACCGTTGCCGGTGACCCGCGTCTCGCTCGCCTTGTGCGCATGACGGCAGCCAACGTTGGTGCCCTGTGCTCTATGTCTGTCGATCGTATCGAGGACATCCGCATGGCTGCTGAGGAGGCTTTCATCTTTGGTTGCACCGCGGTCGACTGCGATGACATCACCATCAAATTCGATGTCGATGAGACCCACGTTGGCATGACTATTACCTTTGGAGACCAGGCTACGGTCGATGAAGACGACCAGGCTGCGGTGTATGCCGAGCTCATCCTCGCGAGCGTGTGCGACTCCTACGAAAAGACTACGGCGCCCCTGACGCTTTCCCTCGACCTCAAGGCGGATATCTAATATGACCGAACGTTCCCGGAGCGGCAAGACCGCTTGGGACAAGGAGAAAACCCGCGAGCTGTTTCGTCGTTACAAGGAGACCGGTGATCCGGACGCCCGTGAGCAGCTCGTCATGTCCCATATGAACCTGGTAAGGTTTCTTGCCAACAAATTTAAGAATCGCGGCGAGCCGCTCGACGACCTCATGCAGGTCGGCTATCTGGGTTTGCTCAAGGCTATCGACCGCTTTGACCCCGAGCGCGGGCTCGAGTTCACGACGTTTGCAACACCCACTATCCTGGGCGAGATCAAACGTCATTTCCGCGACAAGGGCTGGAGTGTGCGCGTACCGCGTCGTCTGCAGGAGCTCTCGGCCAAGGTCAACCAAGCTACTGACAAACTTACCAACGAGCTGCAGCGTTCGCCCAAGGTTGAGGAGATCGCTGAGTATCTAGATGTGACTGTCGATGAGGTCCTCGAGGCCATGGAATCGTCTTCGGCTTATACCTCGGTGCCCATCGAGGCTCCTGGTGCGTCTGATTCCGACGATGCGCCCTCGATTCTTGACCGCTATGTCGATGACGACAACGAGCTCGACTTCACCGATGACCGCCTGGTGATCGAGGAAGCAATCCGCGATTTCTCGCCGCGCGAGCGCGAGGTGATCGAGCTGCGCTTTGTGAAGGGCATGACCCAGATCGAGATCGCCAAGAAGCTGGGTATATCGCAGGTGCAGGTCTCGCGCCTGCTGCGCCGCACCCTCAAGAAGATTCAGGATAAGATCGACCCCGACGGAGTGATGGTTCGTTCATGAGTGAGCATCCCCAACAAACCGATCGCGCGCTGCGCGACACCCGCATTCTGACGCTGCGCATTTGGGCTGTTGTCGGCTGCATTGTTATTGCTGCTGTCATCTTTAACCTTATGGGCATCCTGGCACCGGTTATTGAGTTTCTTGCCGTCGGCTCCATCATTGCTTTTGTGATGTCCCCGATCACCAACTGGCTCGAGCACCATGGCGTGAATCGCGGCATCGGTTCGCTTATCGCGCTTATTGTTGTTGTTGCCGTGCTCGTCGGTGTCGTTTGCATCTTGTCGCCGATTCTCTTTGGCCAGATCATGGAAGTCCTGAGCCGCCTGCCTGAGCAGCTTCGTGTTGCGGGTGGTGATCTCAACGAGATGGTCTCGCATGTCAAGACGCTCAACAACACGCCGCTCAAGGAGTATTTGGACGATAATCTTTCGTCGCTGGTTACTGTGGCATCGAAGTATGTGTCTCAGATCGCTGCCGAGCTTGGCCGTGGTGTGTTCCCGCTCATCACCAATACGGCCTCGCAGTTGTTCGTTATCTTCCTTGGTCTGGTGCTTGCGTACTGGATGGCCTGCGACTACCCTCGCATGCACCACGAGATTTGCACCATCATCGGTCAGGAGAAGGAGACCTCGTACCGCTTTATGGTTGCCATCCTTTCTCGCTCTGTCGGCGGCTACATGCGCGGTATGGTCGTGACGTCCATCTGCGGTGGTTTCCTCGCCTTTATCGGTTTTATGATCATCGGTCATCCGTATGCGGCGCTCATGGCTATCTTTACCGGCATCATGCATTTGGTTCCGGTCGTCGGTCCCTGGGTGAGCGCAGCAATCGCCACGGTACTCGGCTTCATGTTCAGTCCCATGTTGGCGTTATGGACGCTCATCGTGACGATGGTCGCGCAAAACGTCACCGATAACGTGATTTCGCCTAAGGTTATGCAGAGCTCGGTGCAGGTGCATCCCATCATGAGCCTCACGGCGCTCGTTATTGGCTCGGCACTCATGGGCCCCATCGGCATGATTATTGCCATCCCGCTATGTGCGGCCCTCAAGGGTATCTTCGTGTACTGCTTCGAGAATGAGACCGGCCGCCAGCTTGTGGCCTATGACGGCGCCGTGTTTAAGGGCACACCGTACCGCGATGCCGATGGCAACCCGGTCGCCGCCTACGACGCGCTCGGCGACGACACCTTCATCTACGAGTCCGAGCTCATCGGCAACGAGACCGCGCCCGAGGCCCAGGCCATGCCCAAACCCGAGCTCGATAATCCCTGGATGAAGCTCTCGGGCCTTCAGCCCGATGCTACGGGCTTTTTCAAGAATCCCTTCGCCAAAGACGACGATTTCAATATGAACGACGAAACCAAAACCGGCATCGACGGCTCCATGGACGATTCGGATTCTAAATAGGTTCTATTAACGTTTCTTGAAGTTGTAAATGACAAGAAACGCGACCAAAGCGATTGATAAGGGGCCGGCTACATAGAAAAAGAGAACGTCAATTGCGCGTAGAGTGTAATAAGCCTTATCGCCGGACATTACTGTATACAATACGTATCCAAATGATGGTTGGTTTGCGTACCAGCATGAGAAGGCTAAGAGCGCTAAAAGTGCTACAACCAGAAGTGCATTCAGGACAAATCGTTTGCTTTTCATCGATCGCTCCTTCCGGGTGAATCTTATATGCAATTATACAGCAGTCCTTTTTCAAAGGATCGCGCAGTACTAAATAACGTGCACTTTCGCTGGAGGGTCGCTGTTTGGCGACCCTCTTTTTTGCACAGGCGCGGCGGGATGGTAATATCGTTACGTTTGAACTGTTTCGATGTGAAACCGAGGAGATTCCCTCTATGAGTGCTGACTACCCGTCAATGACTACGGCCGAGATCCGCTCCAAGTTCCTCAACTTCTTTGAGGAGCGCGGTCTTAAGCTCTATCCTTCTTCGTCCCTCGTCCCCGATGATCCCTCGCTGCTGCTTGCCAACGCCGGCATGAACCAGTTTAAGGAGTACTACCAGGGCAAGAAGACCATGAAGGAGATCGGCGCGATCTCCTGCCAGAAGTGCGTCCGCACCAACGACATCGATTGCATCGGCGAGGACGGCCGTCACCTGTCGTTCTTCGAGATGCTCGGCGATTTCTCTTTTGGCGGCGTCTCCAAGGAGCAGGCTTGCGCATGGGCCTTTGAGCTCATCACCAAGGAGTTCAAGCTGCCGCTCGACCGCCTGTACTTTACCGTCTTTACCGAGGACGACGAGACCCACGACGTGTGGCGTTCTCTGGGCGTTGCCGAGGACCACATCTCCCGCCTGGGCGAGGACGACAACTTCTGGGCCGCTGGCCCCACCGGCCCCTGCGGTCCGTGCTCCGAGATCTACTTTGACATGGGCGAGGAGGTCGGCTGCGGCAGCCCCGACTGCAAGCCTGGCTGCGACTGCGACCGCTTCCTTGAGTTCTGGAACCTCGTGTTTACCCAGTACGACCGTCAGGAGGACGGCTCCATGCCGGAGCTGCCGCATCGCAACCTCGATACGGGCATGGGCCTGGAGCGCATGGCCGCCATCATGCAGCACAAAACCGCCAATTACGACGGCGACTTGATGCAGCATCTCATCAAGCTGGGCGAGGAGATCAGCGGCAAGACCTATGACGCCGATGATTACTCCGGCGCCAGCCGCTCGCTGCGTATCATTGCCGACCACTCCCGTGCCGTCGATTTTATGATCTCTGACGGCATCCTTCCCGGTAACGAGGGTCGCGAGTACGTCCTTCGCCGCCTGCTCCGCCGCGCCGTGTTCCACGGTCGCCTGCTGGGCATCGAGGGCGCCTTCCTGACCAAGTTCATCGACGAGGTCAACGCTCAGATGGGCGAGGCCTATCCTGAGCTGCTCAAGAACGTCGCGCTCGTCAAGGGTATCGTCGCCTCCGAGGAGGAGCGCTTCTCCACGACGCTCGACAACGGTCGCGTCTACCTGGATGAGGCCCTGGCAGCGCTTGCCGAGGGTGCTGCGCTTCCGGGCGATGTTGCCTTTAAGCTGCACGACACCTTTGGTTTCCCCATCGACCTGACAGTCGAGATCGCCGGCACCGCTGGTCACGACGTCGACATGGACGGCTTCACTGCCTGCATGGAGGACCAGAAGGCCCGCGCCCGCGCCAATGCCAAGGGCGACGCCTGGGGCAGCTTCAACGACGTGTGGGTCGAGCTTTCCGACAAGGTCGCAGCGACCGAGTTCGACGGCTATGACAACGATGTGATCGAGGGCGCCAAGGTTGTCGCCATCGTGCGCAACGGCGAGTCCGTCGAGTCCGCTGCCGCCGGCGAGGACGTCGAGGTTGTGCTCGACCGCACCCCGTTCTATGCCGAGATGGGTGGTCAGCAGGGCGATGCCGGCAAGCTTTCCGCCGAGGGCGTTGTTCTGACCGTTGCTGATACCAAGAACCACAACGGCCTGTATGCCCACGTCGCGCACGTTGCCGATGGCACGCTGACTGTCGGTGCCGCTGTTACCGCCGCGCTCGACGCCGAGCGCCGTGGCTTCCTGCGTCGCAACCACACCGCCACCCACCTGCTCGACGCTGCGCTTAAGCAGGTCCTGGGCGAGCATGTCTCCCAGGCAGGCTCGCTGGTGACGCCCGAGCACCTGCGCTTTGACTTCACGCACTTCGAGGCCCTGTCCTCCGAGCAGCTCAAGGCTGTCGAGGACCTGGTCAACCAGCAGATCTTCGCCTCCAAGCCGGTCGTGACCCTCGTCATGGGCATCGACGAGGCCAAGGCCGCCGGTGCTGTCGCCCTGTTTGGCGAGAAGTATGGCGATGTCGTCCGCGTCGTCTCCGTGGGCGCCGAGGACCAGCCGTTCTCCCGCGAGCTTTGCGGTGGCACCCATGCCGCCAATACCGCCGAGATTGGCCTGTTCAAGATCATTTCCGAGTCCTCTACGGGCTCGAATGTCCGCCGTATCGAGGCCGTGACCTCTAAGGGTGCCCTCGACTATATGGCCGACCGCCTGGCGCTCGTTGACGCCGCCGCCGCTGCGCTCAAGTGCCGCGTCGATGAGGTTCCCGCCCGCGTGGAGAACCTGCAGGCCGAGCTGCGAGAG
>WGSQ01000086.1 GCA_014871605.1 Collinsella sp.
CGGCAAGAAGTCTGGCGATAAATCCGCTGCCCAGAATACGGGAGCCGGTGATACTTCCAATGCGTCTGGCGGTGCTTCTTCGGGCGGTGGCCAGTCGTCTGATGGAGCCTCATCCTCTAATGGTGGAAACGCCTCCTCGGGCGGCCAGAGCGGCTCGCAGGAGTCCAGCTACGTAACAGTGACGGTTTCGGTCACATCGAGCGCTGTGGGCAATCCTGTGTCTTCTGGTGGCACCTTTACCTTTAACGAAGGCGCTACCGTCTACGATGCCCTGTGCGCGCTGGGCCTTTCTGTCAACGCACATGGCTCGTCGTACGGCACGTATGTCTCCGCGATTGGTGGTTTGGCCGAGAAACAGTACGGCGGTACGAGCGGCTGGATGTACTCCGTCAACGGCACAACGCCCATGACGGCCTGCAGCAACTACGTTCTCTCCAACGGCGACAACGTGGTCTGGTATTACGTTACAGGCTAGAGGCCTCGACATAGCGCGCCAGACGGGCGGTTCGGACAAACATCCGGGCCGCCCGTTTTTCATGCGAATGGGACCGGGCCGCCCGGTCTCTCGGCAAACAAAAAACCGGTTGGAACGGGAATTCCAACCGGTTATACATTCAAGCAAATAGTGAATCGACTACGACCGTGCGCCCTCGAGGAAGAAGCGGCGGCTAAAGTAGTTGTACCAGGTGACCAGGAACGTGGCGATGGCCTTCATGGCCTGGTAGCCGATGCTCAAAAACGTGACGCCCACAAACATATACAGGTCGTTGAGGCCTAGGCCGATCACCGACAGGATGGTGAAGATCGTGAACTCGCGCTTGCGGCTCATGCCCTCGCGATGGTCGAACACGTACTTCATGCTGAGCCAGTAGTTGACCACGACGGACGTGATGAACGAAACCGTGGTGCTCATCAAAAAGTCGAGGTGAAACAGCTCGACGAGCACAATGAGCATACCCCAGTCGATACCAAAGGAGATAAGACCCACGACAGCGAACTTGAGGAACTGCTTGGTATGAGGTTGTGCCAGTGCCTTGCGCACGTAATCACATCCAATGCGTTGATGAATCGAGCAGAGGATACTTTAGAGCTTTTGCAAGGGAAACGTAAGGTCCTTGCCAAGAACTATACGAACTCGCCAAATTTTCAAGAGCTAATCCGCAAACGTTGCAAATCTTCCCGTAAACGAGCAAAGCCCACGAACAACACAGCGCTCGACGTGCGTCATCCGTGGGCATCGTAAAGCTGTAAGGTTGCGAGTTACTTGGTCTCGTCGCCTTCCAGGAAGATCTTTCGGGTCACAAAGTTGTAGACCATGACAAGCGCGGTGGCGCAAATCTTGGCGATATTGGCCTCGAGCCCCAGGCCGGCGTTGAGTGTCAGCACGATACCGTCGTTGAGTGCCAGGCCGATCACGGACAGCACGACAAAGATGATGAACTCGCGGCGGCGGCTTATGCCTTCCTTGTGCGCAAACACGTACTTCATGCTTGCGAGGTAGTTAAAGATGAGCGAGACGATAAAGCCGCTGGTATTGGCGATTAGGATGTTGAGGCCCAGACCGTAGTGGAGCAGATTCATAATGCCAAAGTCGATGACCGTGGCAATGACACCGACGACGCCAAACTTCATGATCTGCGCAAGGAGCTTTTGCATGGTACCTGCCTTAAGCTGGCGCCGAAGCGCCGCGGGGATGACAAACTTGGCACAGTTTAGCCAATCCCCGCGGGTGGTGCTAGGCGCGCTCCTCGATAGCACCGTTTCTATATGCATCGAGCAGCTGGCGCAGGTCCTGGATCTGGCTGCGGATCTTGGCGCCGGTATCGGTGTCGCTCACCATACGGCGACGGTCTGCTTGGTCAAAACGGTTGGTCTCACTCTCGATATCCACGTTGCGCGTGAGTGCCTCGGCAACCGTCGTAAAGGCCCGGTGCGACTTGAGGCGGCAGCCGCGCGAGCTCGAGATGAGCGTATAGCCGGCGATACCCGTCTTGGGATGGTAAGCGCGGCAGAAGCCGCCATCGATGACCAGCAGCTTGCCCTCGGCGCGGATGGGCTGCTCGCCCTTGGTGGTTTTAACGGGCGTGTGGCCGTTGATGATGTGGCCGGTCGGCGAACATGCCATGGGCGTGACGCCAAACTCGCGCATGATGTCGTCGCAGACCGAGGGCGACCTGGTAAGCGTAAAGTACGGGTCCATCGGCTCGACCCAGGTGCTCTTATCGGCGATATAGGCGCGCTCAAAGGTACGCACCAGGCGTCCGCTTGCGGGTGAGTTAAAGCCAATCCACAGGTACCACATCCAGTCGAGAGCGTCGCGGTCGCCCACGCGCCAGGCGCGGCGGGCGATGTGGTCGCAAAAATCGAGATAATCGCGGCCAGCGTGCCAGGTGCCCAGGCAGTTCATGCTGCTAAAGGTGCCGTCTTCGTTGAGCGGCACGCAGCCGTGGAACAGCAGGTTGCCGTTGGCGATCTTGTACATCGAGCCGTGGGAATAGAGGAAATCGATATGGCGATGCAGGTGATCGGCGGTGACAAACTCGGACACGAGCTTGTCGATGATGTGCTGCTCCTGAGACGTGAGCGTATAGGGGTCCGCCGGGTCGACGGTGGGGAAGTCGTTGGTCGTGAGCGGCCACACGCTGCCGTCGGCGAGCGTGACCGTGCCGGTGTCGTGATCGATCTTGTCGAGTAACAGGCGGTCGGTCATGTCGAACTCGGGATGGCGCTGGATAATCTGGCCCTCGAGCTTAAAGAGCAGCACGTTGATGGCCTTGATCAGCGGGGTGATGGACTCACCGGCGGTGTAGGTGGCATCGGCAAAGGCAACAAGCTCGCGCAGCGAGATGCCGTAGTCGTTCTCGAGGATCTCGTAGTTGTCGTAGCGTAGGTTGTTGCGCAGCACCGTGGCGATGCAGGCAGGTTCACCGGCCGCAGCGCCCATCCACAGCAGGTCGTGGTTGCCCCACTGGATGTCGAGTGAATGGTAGGTGAGCAGGCGGTCCATAATCTTGGCCGCGCCGCCGCCGCGGTCGAAGATATCGCCCACCAGGTGCAGGTGGTCGACGGCCAGGCGCTTGATGAGCGAGGCGAGCGACTCGATAAAGTCGTCGGCGCTGGCGGTCTCCAGGATGGACTCCACGATGCGCTCGTGATAGCGCACGCGATAGTTGTTCTCGTCCGGATGCGTGTGTAGCAGCTCGTCGATGATGTAGGCGTAATCGCGCGGGATGGCCTTACGCACTTTGGAGCGCGTGTAGCGGCTTGAAAGCGAACGAGCGACCATGATGAGCTGGTCAAGCATCGTCTTGTACCAGGTGGGCGAGTCCTCGCGCTGGCTGCGGACCAGGTCGATCTTCTCGCGCGGGTAGTAGATGAGCGTGCACAGCTCGCCCTTCTCGTCAAAGGAGAGCGTATCGCCAAAGATCTCGTCGACATGCTCGCGCACGACGCCCGAGCAGTTGTTGAGGATGTGCATAAAGGCTTCGTACTCGCCATGCACGTCGCTCATAAAATGCTCGGTGCCTTTGGGTAGGTTGAGGATGGCCGAGAGGTTGATGATCTCGGTAAACGCGGATTGCTCGGTGGGAAACTGTCTCGACAGCAGGCGCAGATACTTAAAGTCTTGCGGATTGCGATCGAATGCGACCATGAAACACCTTCCGATGGGGTTGGTAAAACTGATAAACAGCGTCAAACGTTTATCAGTATGCGCCGCTTTTGTTTCGATTTTGCGCCAGCGGCTGAATTGTCGGCTGAACGGTTTGGTAAATCGATTTAGTGAAGGTAGATATGTCGGTTGGATGGAGACGATAGAGGGTGTTTTCTCAGATATTTATGCGTGGGGTCGGTGGAAACGATGGTGGTAAAGATGTTCGCTATTTTTGGTTCGATTTGGTAAATAGTGGACATATGTACCGTATGTAGGCTCACTGTGCGATAATTTGCGCAGCAATGAGTAAGGAGCCTCATATGAGTGATTTTGTCCTGACCTGTGAATCCGCCGCCGATCGAACTCGGGAGTTCTTTGAATCGCGCAATATCCCTGTCGTGTGTTTTCATTACGAGATCGACGATGTTGTCTATACGGACGATCTGTATCAGTCGATTACGCCGGACGAGTTTTTTGCCCAGATTGCCGCAGGCGCCATGCCCAAGACGTCTCAGGTGAGCGTGGGTGAGTACGAGGAGTTTTGGGAGCCGCTTGTTGCCGAGGGTAAAGACGTGCTGCACCTGGCGTTGTCGTCGGGTATTTCGGGCACGTATGGATCGGCCTGCGTTGCGGCACAGATGCTTGCGGATCGCTATCCCCAGGGCGGCAAGGTGCGCGTCATCGATTCGCTGGCGGCGTCTTCGGGCTTTGGCCTGCTGGCGGAATGTGCCGCCGACGTGCGCGATAGCGGGGCTTCACTCGACGAGACGGCTGCCTGGATCGAGGAGCACAAGCTCAACCTGCACCACTGGTTCTTCTCGACCGATCTGTCGAGCTACCTGCGCGGCGGTCGCATTTCGGCTGCGAGCGCGATCATCGGCACGGCGCTTAAGATTTGCCCGCTTATGACGGTCGATTGCGAAGGTGGGCTGTCGCCACGTGAGAAGATTCGCACTAAGAAGCGCGCGATTTCCGAGATGGCTAAGACCATGATGGCACACGTGCAGGACGGTGCGGATTATTCGGGTAAGTGCGTCATGTCGCACTCGGCGTGCCGCGAGGATGCCGAGGCAGTTGTGGCGCTGATCGAGGAACAGATTCCGCAGCTTAAAGGCAAGATTGAGATCAATAACATCGGTACTCTGATTGGCTCGCATACCGGACCTGGTACGGTGGCGCTCTTCTTTATGGGCGACAAGCGCGTGGATTAGTTTGCCCCATCACATCGCTGCATGATTGCTCAAACGAAAACGGCCCGCCTCACGTTTGTGGGGCGGGCCTTGCTGTTGGGGTTAGCGTTTCTTTCCGCGGAAGAAGAAGCCGTGCAGTGACGGCTTGAGGCCGCGGTTGGCGCGATGCTCCTCGACGCGCTCGTGGATCGAAGCGACGCGCTCGATGACTTCGTCGGGAATCGGCACGTCGGGATTCATGTTCTCGACCTGGCTGACCTCGGCGGCGGAGACCTGGTCGATAATGGGCACATCGTCGTGCGAGATGACAGGTGTGGCGTCTTCCTTCATCTTGCGATAACGCTGCATCATGTCGGTCTGTAGCTGCTGGGCCGAAGGCGGCGTCCAGATGATGGCGTTGGCGCCGGCGGCGATGGTTTCACGAATGCTCTCGGGCGTCTTGCCGCCCGGCGCGATGAGCGGCAGGTTGGGATAGTGCTCGCGCAGTTCATGCAGGACCTGGGGCGTGTTTTTGCCGGCGGCGATGTTGAGAATCTTGGCTCCGGCGCGCACTTTGGCATGCGCATCATCGTCGCAACGTACAACCGTGGCGATGACAGGGATGTCGGCGATGTTGGTGATGTGCTCGACCATCTCGGCAGTGGCGGGGGAGTTGACCACGCAGCCCGCCGCGCCCTGCATCTCGGAGACGGCTGCCATCTGCACGGAGCGCTTACCGGTCGTAGTTCCGCCGCCCACACCTACAAAGACCGGGCACTCGGCGACGGTCAGCAGCGCCTGCGTAATGGCCGGCTGCGGCGTGAAGGGGTAAACGGCAAAGACAGCATCGGCATTGGAGTTGCGGATGACGGCCACGTCGGTGGTGTAAATGAGCGACTTGATGCGTCGACCGAAGAGCGTAAAGCCGCTGGCCTCCTCGATCTCCTCGGGCATGCGAAGGGCCGCCTTGCGCAAACGCCCGTCGATGGGCAGCGGTTCCATGGGGAGCAGTCCGTTGGGGGTCACGGCTACCTGGGGCTCGGTGAACTCGTCTGCGAGCTCGACCTCGGAGAAATCGACCGAGGCGACGATGTCCTCGTGAACCTCGGCGGGTACATCGATGGGAGCTTGGTCGTTTGCCGCGGCAGGCGTGTCGAAGGAGCTGGTGCCGACGAAGGCGTCGACGCGCTCATTTAGATCGTTGAGGGTATCCATGGAGGCTCGATTCTATGTGATGACGGCCGGCGCTATGCAGCCGGAATAGCGAATGCTAAATCGTTTGACGAGTTGATTTTTCCCCGCCGTGCCATCCGTTAGACCGAAGGGCCGGCGAACGTGAAGGAGCTGTGGTGGCGGGTATCGAGGTGCTATCTTGAAAGTCCCGTTTAAAAGAGAGGTGACGCGGTATGGAATTGACGGCAATGTTTGGCTCGTTTGGCCTGTGTGTGGCCGCAATCGTTGCCGCCGCGGTCATCTACTTTGTGGTCACGGCCATTAAGGGCAAAAGGGCCGAACGCAAGGAGCGCGCGATGCTTAAACAGCATCGCGACCAGCAGAGCAAACGCGCACGGAGATAGCTTGTTGAGTTTTGGATCCGTGCGCTAGCTGCGTTTTCGGATCAGGGCAATGTAGAAGCCCTCAAAGTCGCGGCTAGGCGGAATGGTGAGCGTGCCGGACAGGCCGTTGGCGACGGCCGATACCTGACCCGCGGCGATGGCCTCGGTGAGAGCGTTGCTCTCGATATGCGGCTCCTCGCCGGCGTCCTGGGCGCGACGCGCTTCGCTTTCGCTCGGCGTGCCGTCGAGGGGGATAAGCTCGCAGTCCGTATGCTTGTCGAGCGCCTCTTGCAGGGCGTCCTCGTTTTCCTGCGGCAAGATCGAACAAGTCGAATAGACGAGCGTGCCGCCCGGTTTAAGGGCTCCCATGGCGCGGTCCAGAAGTGCTCGCTGCGAGCGGGCACACTTGCTCAGCAGCTGCTCGGTCAGGCCGCGCAGGCTTTTCTCGTTGCCGCTGATGACGGTGCCCGTGCCGGTGCAGGGAGCGTCGAGCAGGATGCGGTCAAAGCGGAAGAACTCGTCGAGCTCGCGTGCGTCGATGCGCATGACGGGCACGTTTTTGGCACCTTGGCGGTGGAGGTTGGCTTCGAGCTTCTCGGCGCGGGGAATGCTCATCTCGCAGGCCGTGAGGTGTGCCTGGCCCTGGGTGAGGGCGGCGATCTGCGTCGTCTTGCCGCCAGGGGCTGCGCACATGTCCAGGATGTCCTCGCCTGCCTGGGCGCCCAACACCAAAGGCGGCATCATGGACGACAGGCTCTGTAGGTAGATCTTGCCGTCGCGGTAGATGTCGAGGTCCCATAGGTCGGAAACCTGGGCCTCGGGCAGGATAAAGGCGTCCGGATACCAAGCGACGGGGTTGTGGGCGATGCCAGCGGCATCGAGCGCCGCAGCGATGTCCTCGGCGGTTGCCTTGAGCGTGTTGGCGCGCAGTGTGACCGGGCGTGTGACCGCGGCGCCGAAGCCCTCGATCATGAGCTCGGCATCGGCGGGCGCATAGGCGCCGGCGACCGTGTCGACCATAAAGCGCGGCAGGTCGGCGGCGCAGGGAAGGGCGGCAAGCTGGTCGGAAAGCTCGGTGGAGGCAAACTGCCTAAGCTTGAGCTCGGGCTTAACCTGCTTTTTTTGCTTACGACGACGCGGCTTGGACATCCGTCTTTCCTTCCCATTCCATTACATGTCGAGTGTTTTAGTACTGGCTCTCGTGCTTGCTAAAGAAGTCGAAGCGCGGGGGTAGCGGCTTCACACGGTGGTCGCCGGGCTTCTCGCCCAGGCTCTCTACGAACTCGTCCGTGGAGACAA
>WGSQ01000087.1 GCA_014871605.1 Collinsella sp.
GCTCCAAGAGCTCGGCATGCTCCTCCTCGAAAACCGTCCCCACAGGGAAGGCGCGGCGGAAGACAAAGCGAGCAACCGGACCAGCCACCAGCAGGTTCCAGGGCAGGGCCATGATAAAGTTGCGCGGAATGTTGACGAGCCACATCATCGGCAGCGCCTGCAAATTGGCAAGCGGGCCGCCGGGCATGTGGAACAGGCCTTCGCACGCGCCGTAGAGCGACATGATGATAACCATGGGAACGACCATGCAGGAGCTGACGGCGAGCGTCATGGCAAGCGGCGAGCTCTTGCCCGGCGTGACCAGGAATTTAAAGGCGAAGCCCTTAGCAAGGGGGCTGGCAACAAACCAGTCGCAGCACATGGCAAAAACGTAGGCAACGGGGAAGCCGAGCCACGCGGCGGCAACAACCTCGCCGTTGATGGCCCCATACTGCAGGGCAACGTTGTAGATGCTCATCCAGAGCACCATGCAAAAGCACATGATAAAGGTAAACAGCAGGCTCTCTCGTTTGTTCATAGGCATAAAGGGCATGGTCCTTTCTGTGTTACGCCGCTACGCCACGCAACAAAAACGGGCGGGCAAGATGGAGCTGTTGGAACTTCATCTCGCCCGCCCGTGGTACGCGCGTCTGCGACTACTTATGTGGTGGAACCAGCCTAGCACGAAACGCATGCGCTTCGTAAGCGTTGAGTTTATGAAGATGCAGGGCACCGATAATCCCCCGACCCCATAAGTTGCGGTGGAATACGGACTGTTTTGACCCTTTAAGCAGCAATTCAGTCCCTATTTCACCGCAATTCATTGGGGGTGCAAAGTAACCTGTCCCCCTTGTACCAATTAGCTGGTGTGGCGCCAGCGAGGGTCGGTGAGCGTACGCGCCACACCCAGTCCAACGGGCAGAAACGCTACGATGAGCACTGCGCGCACAAACCAGCCGAGCATATTGACCGTGTCGAAGGTGCACATGTAATACATCGAGCGATACAGATACAAGCCCGGCACCATAATGACAATCGAAGGCACCGTGAGGGCGATGCGCGGGTAGGTGAGCTTGACTTCAGCCAAGCTTGCGAGCAGCCCCGATACCAGCGCGCCGATAAACGCTGCTGCCTCGGGAGGCATTCCCGTGCTGAGGCCCAGGAAGGGAATCATCGTCGGCGCATCGACAAGGGTCAGACGCAGGGTATTGGACACGGCGCCGATCAACCCAGCTGCCGCGGCCATCTTTACCGGGCTGTTGAACATCACCGAGAAGCCGAATACGCCAACGAAGCTCATCACCACGCGCAGGAGCGTAAGGGCAAGCGGCGAAAGGCCCAGTGGGGCAAAGTCGTCCGGCGCCAGGCCAACACACTCGGCAACCATCCAACCTACGAGGGTCGCCATCACAATAATCGATACGGCATATGAAAGGCGCTCGATACCGCTTCGCATGTCGAGCTTAGCGATGTCGAGGCCTGCCGTAATGAGTGGAAAGCCGGGAATCACAAAGAGCATGGCGCCGATATAGCCTTCTTGGTGCGACATTGCCCCCGGTATGACCTGGCCAAGGCCGAGCAATGCCAGCAGATACGAAACGCAAGCGAGCGCAACGCCGGTCGTCAGCGCGCTGAACTGACCAAGGCCTTGCTTGAGAATATGGGAGCGGGCAAAGTTGCCGACACCCGCGCCCACGAACGCGCAGGCCATCTCGATAGGGCCGCCGCCGAGCAAAAAAACGAAGGCGCCACAGGCGCAGGCCGCCGCAAGGCCCTGTTGCCAAGGCGCGTAATCAGGTTTTGAACTCTCAACGGTCTTGAGCATCTCGTGATACTCGTGCACCGTGAAGCGACGACCATAGGTCTCGATTTCCTTGAGGAAACTCTCCATCATCCAAATGCGATGGGTATTGACGCCCGTTGTGGGCAAGCTGACGACCTCATTAAAGCAGTGACCATCTTCGATGCAGGTGCACTCAAACGACAGAAGACTTAAGTCAACGTGGATGGTGACACCGAGTACGGCGGCAACACGATTCATGGTATCGCGCACGCGCCAGGCACCCGTTCCGCTTGCCAGCATAAGCATGCCGGTGCGGCAGATGATGGATGATTTATCGGTGAGCGGCGCATCGACGGCAAGCTCATCGCCTGCCGTCACGATCTGGTGCCAGTCAGTTTTCATATGGAGCGCGCCGGCACGAACGCCGTGGTGCATGGGGGCTCTCGAAAGCAGCGAGTTAAGGCGCGAAGGCTGTGAGGGCTCCGCCGATTCGCCCTCGTCCTCGTCGGGCTCTTCATCGACCAGATCAAAGGAATCAAGCGGCGCTGGCTCGCGACGGTCGATCAGCTCCTCGTCCTCATCATCAAAGTAGTTGAACTGATCGAGCATGTCCTCTTCGATTGCGCGCTCGCTCGCGTCGTCCATCCCGGTGCTCCCTTCCTATCGACTAACCCCCATCCTAGACAGCGACGGCTAAAGGAAACATAAAAGAGACGGCTGTCATGCGAGCCATGCGCGCAATAGCCGTTGGATAGTCGTTTAAGAGCGTCCCTAATGACTACATCGATGTTCTAAGTATCAATCAAGTCAACGCCGCAGGTAGAGGACGGACAGCGAGCGACGTCCAGGGCGAACAAGTTGGCATGAAAAAGGCAAGGCATAGACCTTCTGGTCATGCCTTGCCTTTTGAATGACAAATTGTCGCCCTGGGCGGCGCGCAGCGTCAACTGGTTACGCGGTTCGTAGAACCGCGTAACCCCCTAGTACATCTTTGCGCCGGCGGGGATGGAGGCGTCGAGCTGGATCAGGTTGAGGCGCTCCTCACCATCCTCCTCGTGGATGGCACTGATGAGCATGCCGCAGCTGGGGATGCCCATCATCTTGCGCGGAGGCAGGTTGGTGATGGCGAGCAAGGTCTTGCCGACCAGGTCCTCGGGCTCGTAATAAGCGTGAATACCGGAGAGGATGGTGCGGTCGGTACCGGTACCGTCGTCGAGCGTAAAGTTCAGCAGCTTCTTGGACTTCTTGACGGCCTCGCATGCCTTGACCTTCACAGCGCGGAAGTCGCTCTTGGAGAAGGTATCAAAGTCGACGAACTCCTCAAACAGCGGCTCAACGGCGATCTTGGAGTAATCGAGCGTGGGCTTAAGCGACTTAACGAACGGGCTCGCGGCGTTGCCGGCCTCGGCAGCCTTGGCGGCAGCGGCACCGGACTGGAAACCCTTCTCGGGCTTCATGTGCGGGAACAGCAGCACGTCGCGGATAGAAGCCTGGTTGGTAAGCAGCATGACCACGCGGTCGATACCAATGCCAATGCCGCCCGCGGGAGGCATACCGTACTCGAGGGCGCGCACGTAGTCCTCGTCGTACTCCATGGCCTCGTCGTCACCGCCGGCCTTCTCGGCCATCTGAGCGGCAAAGCGCTCGGCCTGGTCGACCGGGTCGTTGAGCTCGGAGAACGCGTTGGCGTACTCGTGACCGGCAATAACCAGCTCAAAGCGGTGCGTCAGGCGCGGGTCGTCCTCAAAACGCTTGGCAAGCGGGCTGACCTCGATGGGGTAATCGCACACGAACGTCGGGTTGACGATGGTGTCCTCGCCCAGCTCATCGTAAATCTCGGCGATGATCTTGCCAGCAGTCCACTCGGGCTTGATCTCCAGGCCCTTCTCGCGCGCGGCGGCAGCAAGCTCCTCGACCGGCGTGTCGATGGTGACCTGCTTGCCGAGCACGTCGGAGACGATGTCGGTCATGGGACGGCTGGCCCACTCACCAGAAAGGTCGATGGTCTGGCCCTGGTACTCGATGACCTCGGGGTTGCCGATGGCCTTGTTGGCAGCCTTGATGACACCTTGGGCGAGTGCCTTCATGCCCTCGAGGTCGGAGAAGGCACGGTAGGCCTCCATCGTGGTGAACTCGGGGTTGTGGGTAAGGTCCATGCCCTCGTTACGGAAGATGCGGCCGATCTCGAACACGCGCTCAAAACCACCGACGATGCAGCGCTTGAGGTGCAGCTCGGTGGCAATACGCAGGTAGCACTCCTGATCGAGCGCGTTGAAGTGGGTAATGAACGGCTTGGCAGTAGCGCCGCCTTGGATGGTCTGCAGAATGGGGGTCTCGACCTCCATGTAGCCGTCGGACTCCATAAAGCGACGGAAGGTGGAGAGAATCTGCGAACGCTTACGGAAGGTCTCGCGAACGTCGTCGTTGGCGATCAGGTCGACATAGCGCTGGCGATAGCGGGTCTCCTTATCGGAAAGACCGTGGAACTTCTCGGGCAGCGGACGAACGGCCTTGGCAAGCAGGGTCGCGCTCTTAGGGGCAACGGAAAGCTGGCCACGCTGGGTGCGCACGACCACGCCGGTCACGCCCAGGATGTCGCCCAGGTCGAGGGCCTTGAGCGTACTCCAGGCAGCCTCGTCCATGTCGTTGATGCGGCAGAACAGCTGAATCTCGGCAGTCGCATCGCGCACGACGATGAACATGATCTTGCCCTGACCGCGCTTGGCGACCACACGGCCGGCGATCTTCACGACATCCTCGGTGTCCTCACCATCGGCAAGATCGGCGTACTTAGTCTCGATATCGGCGACGTAGTCCTCAAGCTCAGAGTGCTCGGGATAGGGGTTCTGGCCCGCCTCGAACAGGGCGGCGCGCTTGGCCAGGCGGGTGGCGCGCTCGTCGTTGAGCGTCGATGCCTGATCGGCGGCGTTCTGGTTCTCTGCCATAAGTTAGCTCCTCAAACTAAAACGCTCCCCAGGATTCGGTCCCAGGGAGCGAAAACATACCTTTACGCGGGACCGTGGTCTAGCGTGCGATCTTGGCGATGGTGTAGACGCGAGTCTTGCCGGAAGGCGTAACGACCTCGACGGAGTCGCCCTCGCCGTGACCGATGATGGCGTGGCCGACCGGAGACTCGTTGGAGATCTTGTGCTCGAGCGAGTTGGTCTCGGTGGTACCGACGAGCGTGACTTCCATGACCTCGCCGTTGGGATCAATCAGCGAAACGGTGGAACCGATGGAGACGGTCAGGTCGCCCGTGGTGGCAGCAACCTGAGCGTTGGCGAGGATTGACTGGATATCGGCAATACGAGCAGCATTCTGGGCCTGCTTGTCCTTGGCGGCATCGTACTCGGAGTTCTCCGAAAGGTCGCCGAACGCGCGGGCTTCCTTGATGTCCTCGACGATCTCCTTGGCGTAATCGCCCTCACGCCAAGCGAGCTCCTCGACGAGCTTCTGGCGGCCCTCAGCGGTCAGTACGATCTGGCTTGCGTCCATACGGATATCTCCCCAACTCTGATCAAACAATCAACTGTCAACAAAACGAAAAAGACCGGCTAGCCTGCGGGCAAGCCGGTCAGGTGCTCACCCCAAAGGGATGGGACTACTCTGCGTCCGCGTCGCTGTCCTCTGCCTGCTTCTTCTTGGCAGCAGCGAGCTTGGCCTCGAGCTCAGCGATCTCCTTGTCCTCCTCGGACTGCTCGACCACGACCTCCTCGGCCTGCTTGGTCTCGGCCTTATCGTCGCCCTCCATACCCTCGCGGATATTCTTGACGGTAGAGCCGAGGGACTTGCCGAGCTTCGGCAGGTTCTTGGGCCCGAAGATAATCAGGACAACGACGAGAATAATGATGAGCTCAGGAGCCCTCAGTCCAAACATGTAGACCTCCACAATACAGCGAGACAAGCTCGAATGAGTATACCGCGGGTATCGCGGTATCACAACACTAGCTAAAAAAAGGGACCGCAAGAAGCGGTCCCTCCTCATGCTCTGGTCGGGTTGACTGGATTTGAACCAGCGACCCCTGCGTCCCGAACGCAGTGCTCTACCAAACTGAGCCACAACCCGTTAGCTCGACTATAGTAACAAAGATTTTCGCCGCGTGCTAGAGAAATTTTTATTTCTTTGGCGCGTCGATTTGAACCGTGTTGGGAATAAGCTCAGTCGCGCAGGCCCACCAGCCATTTTGCTGGACAGCGTCGGCAAGCCTTTCGGCCGTGGCGGCGGTGTCGCAAATGGCAAACGAGCAGGCACCCGATCCGCACACATCTACAGCAACGGTTCCGTCCTGTTTACGCAGCCAGTCGAGGACCGTTTGAATCTGCGACTCCATCTGTGCGGAAATGACACCCAGATTGTTATGGATGAGTGCATATGCCGTCTCGGCATCACCAGCACGCAAGGCAGAAGCTATCGCGCCGAGCTTGTCCGCAGGCACCGGGGCCTCGTCAAAACGTCGATAGGCTTCAATTGTCGAAACACTTGCCTCGCGCGGCTTGACCAGCACGACGGGCGTCGCGGGCAGCGCGGGGTACTCAGTTGCCAGCACGTCTCCCCCACCTACGTAGAACGCAGGACTCGCGTGCAAAAAGAACGGGACGTCGGCACCAATGCCCCGCGCAATATCGTCGAGCGCTGGGTCGGTGCGATCACTGCCCCAGAGCTCCGCCAAGGCGACAATGACCGCGGCCGCATCCGTCGAGGGGCCGCCCAAGCCGGCGCACAATGGAATGCGCTTCTCAATCGTCACGCAGATGTTTGCCTCGCGACCATAATGCTCGGCCATAGCAACCGCAGCCCGATACGCCGTATTCTTTTGCATGGGAAAATCTGATGCCGGAACCGCCTGGACGGTCAGCGCCTGCGCCGGCGTGACCGTCACGGTATCGGAAAGACCGACGGCCGCCATCAGGGAATCGACCCTGTGATAGCCGCGGTCATCGCGCTCGGTATGAACCCCCAGGTAGAGGTTAATCTTTGCCGGCGCGGAAAGAGTCAGGGACCGATCGGTCACCGTTAATGCTCCTCGAGCTGATTGCCGAGCGGGGTAAAGATGTGCTCGCCGCTCTCGGGGTCGAACAGCTCGACCTGACCGGTGAGCACATCGATATACTGGTAGGACTGACGCGACTTGCGGCCACGACGCTCGTCAACCTCGACAATGAAGACGGCCGGGTGGACGCTCTTGATGGTGCCCATGCGCTCGACGACGCGGGTACGGCCCATGTTGGCCTTAACCTTGACGCGATCGCCCACCATATCGGTCAGCTTCTCGTGGATGTCGTCGACGTGATTGACTTCCATCTCTTCCATGAACAGGGCCTCCAGAAGGTGCAATTCAAAAAGGGGATAATACCCCTAAGATAGACAAAACTCTAATACTATAGCACCCTATTGTGGCCATACGCAAGTAGCTAAATAAGCCCGGTCCCAAATACGTACCAGACGACAACCTCGCATGACCAGTTGTTACGCGGTTTGGTAAAACCGCGTAACCTAAAGGTTGTCGGTGTCCAAGACGATGGTGAATGGGCCGTCGTTGACGAGATCGACTTTCATATCGGCGCCAAAGATGCCGTGCGCCACGTGTTCGACATCTTGACGAACGAGCGTCAGGAAGTACTCGTAGAGCTCGTTGGCGACATCGGGGGCGCCGGCATCCGTAAACGATGGGCGGCGACCGTGGCGGCAGTCGGCGAACAGCGTGAACTGCGACACCACGAGCACCTCGCCGTCGACATCGGCAAGCGCCAAGTTGGTCTTGCCGTTCTCGTCCTCGTTGATACGCAGCCCGCGGAGCTTGCCCCAC
>WGSQ01000088.1 GCA_014871605.1 Collinsella sp.
TGCCAGTAGAGGTCTCATCCAGATCGGCTGCAGCCCAGGAATCGTAGGCAACCTGACGGGCAACGGGCTCATCGAGCCTTGTGACCGGAGGCTTGCGTGCCGCAGGAACGGGCAACTGCTGGGCGCTGGACATAACGGTGCTGTCGGCCGATTTGCCCTGCGTCGCTGCAGCGAGAAATGCCGCGGTCTCGGACGGGTCGCTTGTGGGGCGGGGAGCGGGCGTGGGCGCCGAAGTGGGTGCGGGCGTAGGCGCGGGCGTCGAAACAGGCGACTGCGCAGGAGTCGGCGCAGATGCGGGCTTAGGCGCAAGTGCGGGATTGGGGCTTGACGGGCGAGCCCCGCCGCCCATGAGTTCGTCGGCGGTCCACGGGCGATCATCCATCACGTCGTCAAGGCTCAGCGAAAACAGGTCGTCTTCACTCTCATCGAACATGCGGTGCACATGTCCACCAATTGCCGGAATCAATCCGCGACCGGTGCATGATGCCTTGCTCAACGCCATTCTGTTCCATCCTTTCGAAATACTAATGACATCGATTATATGGAACTTCCCAAGCGGCTCGGTCTTGGATTCGCGCTTTCCAGAACTCGCGCCCAAAAGGGGAGGGGCAATCCAGACGAGTGCCTACTTGTCGCCGGCCGCCGCCTTGGCCTCATTGAGGTAGCTATAGAAGCTGTACTTGGAGATGCCAAAGAACTCGCAGGCGCGCTCGCTCGACTTGGAAATGAGGAAGGCGCCGCGACGGTCGAGGTAGCCAATGGCACGAATGCGCTCGTCTTTGGTCATGAGCGCCGCGGGCTTGCCCACAAACTGCTCGCACTCGTGCAGCAGGTCCTCGAGCAGGTCGCCGATGTTCTTGGTAATGGGCTCGGGCTCGGTATAGCCCGTGCCGCCGGTGCCGGTAAAGGCGTCGAGCGAACGCTCAAAAGCCTTCATGAGCGTAATGTCAAAGTTAATGCCCAAAATGCCGACGGGCTTGCCCTCGTCGTTGCGGATAAAGATGGTCGAGGACTTGAGCAGCTTGCCATCGGCGGTTTTGGTGAGGTACGGCTCGCGGTCGTGTATGTCGGTGGTGCCCTCGTGCATGGACTCAAACACAATATGGCTGGGGCCGTCACCCAGTTTGCGCCCGCTGACGTGGCCGTTTTCGATCACTACGATGGAGTGGTCCACGTCCTCGGTCTCCAGATCGTGGACGACGACTTCGCAGTTGGGACCAAATTGGAGCGCCAGACCGTGTGCGAGGCGCTTGTAAAACTCAATCTGTGCGGGGGTCATGGGTGCCTTCCTAAAAATTAGTTTGGGCATACTTTGCCATAAACCACACCTGTTCGCAAATAACGAAAGCGTCGCTGCGTTATGTAACCGTTCGGCGGCGAAAAGGTACCGATTACGGCAACAAACAATTTGTTAGGTTTGCCAATCAAAAAGTGTGATAGAACAGTGATAACAAACTTTTTGTTTGGCATCCACATAAAAGTTCAGTCGCATGAATGGGAATGGGCTGAAACGCGTATGCGGGGGCCGGCAAGAGAGGACTTAAGGAGTTCACCGTATGGCCGATAAGATCCAGTGGGCGGGCAACACGATGCCCAAGAGCGATGACAAGCACTTGGGAATCATGAGCCTCGACCACGTGAAGAAGGCCCGTGCCTTCCACCAGTCGTTCCCTCAATATACCGTCACTCCGCTTGCCCGCCTGGACGGCCAGGCCGCGCGTCTGGGCCTGTCCAACCTATGCGTTAAGGACGAGAGCTATCGCTTTGGCCTCAACGCCTTTAAGGTCCTGGGCGGCTCTTTTGCCATGGCCAACTATATTGCCGACGAGACCGGCAAGGACGTTGCCGACTGCACCTTCGATTACCTGACCTCCGATCAGCTTGCCAAGGACTTTGGCCAGGCCACCTTCTTTACCGCCACCGACGGCAACCATGGCCGCGGCGTGGCATGGGCTGCCAACAAGCTGGGCCAGAAGGCCGTCGTGCACATGCCCAAGGGTTCTACCAAGCCCCGCTTCGATAACATCGCCGCCGAGGGCGCCACGGTGACCATCGAAGAGGTCAACTACGACGAGTGCGTGCGCATGGCCGCCGCCGAGGCCGACGCCTGCGAGCGTGGCGTCATCGTTCAGGACACCGCCTGGGAGGGCTACGAGAAGATCCCGTCCTGGATCATGGAGGGCTACGGCACCATGGCTTCCGAGGCTGCCGAGCAGCTGCGCGAGATGGCCATCAACCGCCCGACGCACGTGTTTGTCCAGGCTGGCGTAGGCTCGCTTGCCGGCGCCGTGGTGGGCTACTTCACCAACCTGTATCCCGATAACCCGCCCACCTTCGTCGTGGTTGAGTGCGCTCCGGCCGCCTGCCTGTACAAGGGCGCTGCCGCCGGCGACGGCGACCCGCGCATCGTGGACGGCGACATGCCCTCCATCATGGCCGGCCTGTGCTGCGGCGAGCCCAACATCTTGGGCTGGGATATCCTGCGCAACCACACCACCGCCTTCGTGTCCTGCCCCGACTGGGTCACCGCTCGCGGCATGCGCACCCTGGGCGCTCCCGAGAAGGGTGACCCGCGCGTCATCTCCGGCGAGTCCGGCGCTGTGACCACCGGTCTGGTCGAGACCCTCATGCTCGATCCCGAGTACGTCGAGCTCAAGGAACTCATCGGCCTGGACAAGACGAGCTCCGTGCTCTGCTTCTCCACCGAGGGCGACACGGACCCCGACCAGTATCGCCGTATTGTTTGGGAAGGCGAATATCCCACTTGCTAATCGTTGGGGCGGAGTAAATAGGTATCGCTCCGCCACCTCACAGGTAGATTCCTTCGTTTGAAAGGTTATGAACAATGGCTAAAGAACTCGATTTCGACGCTATCAAGGCTGCTGCTGAGTCCCATCGTGCTGATATGACGCGTTTTCTTCGCGCTATGATCTCCCACCCCTCTGAGTCTTGCGAGGAGGGTGAGGTTGTCGCTTGCATCAAGGCCGAGATGGAGAGCCTTGGCTATGACGAGGTCAAGGTCGACGGCCTGGGCAACGTCATGGGCTTTATGGGCGAGGGCGACAAGATCATCGCCATCGACTCCCACATCGACACCGTCGGTATCGGCAACATCGAGAACTGGGATGCCGATCCCTATGAGGGCTACGAGACCGACGAGATCATCTACGGCCGCGGCGGCTCCGACCAGGAGGGCGGCATGGCTTCTGCTACCTACGCTGCCAAGATGATGAAGGACATGGGCCTCATCCCCGAGGGCTACAAGATCATGGTCGTCGGCACCGTCCAGGAAGAGGACTGCGACGGCATGTGCTGGCAGTACATCTACAACAAGGACGGCATTAAGCCCGAGTTCGTCATTTCCACCGAGCCCACAGACGGCGGCATCTATCGCGGTCACCGCGGCCGCATGGAGATCCGCGTCGACGTTCACGGCACCTCCTGCCACGGCTCCGCTCCCGACCGCGGCGACAACGCCATCTACAAGATGGCCGACATCATCGCCGACGTCCGCGCCCTCAACAACAACGGCTGCGACGAGTCGACCGACATCAAGGGCCTCGTCAAGATGCTCGACCCCAAGTACAACCCCGAGCACTTCGAGGACGCCCGCTTCCTGGGCCGCGGCACCTGCACCGTCAGCCAGATCTTCTACACCAGCCCCAGCCGCTGCGCCGTGGCCGATTCCTGCGCCATCTCCATCGACCGTCGTATGACCGCCGGTGAGACCTGGGAGTCCTGCCTGGACGAGATCCGCAACCTGCCGGCCGCCAAGAAGTACGGCGACGACGTGAAGGTCTCCATGTACATGTACGACCGTCCGTCCTGGACCGGCGAGGTCTACGAGACCGAGGCTTACTTCCCCACGTGGATCAACAAAGAGACCGCTCCGCACGTCAAGGCCCTCGTCGACGCCCACAAGGCCATGTTTGGTGACGAGCGCATCGGCTGCGAGCCCAGCATGGACAAGCGTACCGGTCGCCCGCTGTGCGACAAGTGGACCTTCTCCACGAACTGCGTTTCCATCCAGGGTCGCTATGGCATCCCCTGCGTCGGCTTTGGCCCGGGTGCCGAGTCTCAGGCTCACGCTCCCAACGAGGTCACCTACAAGGACGACCTGGTCACCGCTGCCGCCATGTACGTGGCTGCCCTGAACCTCTACGATCCGAGCCAGGCCGATGGCGACGCCACCGTGTTCCGCGCCGGTCTGACCAACAACAAGATCGATTAGTCCCATTCCTCGATTTTGTTGAGCCGGGGGCCGCTCGTGTCCCCGGCACCCCCCCCGTTGACTTGGGGCCCGCGGTCGTTATCTCCCATGCTTCCTCAACGGTAGCGGGTCCTCGTCATAGTGCTCGGCATGTTCTAGCCACACGCGCATGCCGGAGCACATCTACTCATTGCGATCGTTTCACCTTTAGAAAGGACATTTACATGGACGCCAAGTTTACCGAGCTCGTCGAGCAGCTGAACGGCCTCGATTTTAAGGGCATGTACGGCAGCGACTTCCTGCACACCTGGGACAAGACCACCGATGAGCTCAAGGCGCTCTACATCGTCGCCGACGCCCTGCGCGAGCTGCGCGAGAACAACGTTTCGTCCAAGATCTTCGATTCGGGTCTGGCCGTCTCCCTGTTCCGCGACAACTCCACCCGTACGCGCTTCTCCTTCTCTAAGGCCGCCAACCTGCTCGGCCTTGAGCTGCAGGACCTGGACGAGAAGAAGTCCCAGATCGCTCACGGCGAGACCGTCCGCGAGACCGCTACCATGATCTCCTTCATGGCTGACGTCATCGGCATCCGCGACGACATGTACATCGGCAAGGGCGACGCCTACATGGCCGAGGTCTCCGAGTCTGTCCAGCAGGCCTACGAGGACGGCGTTCTGGATCACCGTCCCACGCTCATCTCTCTGCAGTCCGATTCCGACCACCCCACGCAGTCCTCTGCCGACATGCTCTACCTCATCAACGAGTTTGGCGGCCTCGAGAACCTCAAGGGCAAGAAGGTTGCCGTTACCTGGGCCTACTCGCCCTCTTACGGCAAGCCGCTGTCCTGCCCGCAGTCGCTGATCAGCCTGCTGCCCCGTTTTGGCATGGACGTCACCCTGGCCCACCCCGAGGGCTACGACCTCATGCCCGAGGTCGTCGAGCGCGCCAAGGGCTATGCCGCCGAGTCCGGCACCACCTTTAAGCAGGTCAACACCATGGCCGAGGCCTTCGAGGGCGCCGACATCGTGATCCCCAAGAGCTGGGCTCCGTTTGCCGCCATGGAGAAGCGCACCAACCTGTACGCCGAGGGCGACGACGCCGGCATCGCTGCGCTCGAGAAGGAGCTGCTCGCCCAGAACGCCACCCATCAGGACTGGTGCTCTACGACCGAGCTCATGGAGAAGACCGCCAACGGCCAGGACACCATCTTTATGCATCCGCTGCCCGCCGACATCTCCGGTGTCTCCTGCGAGCACGGCGAGGTCAACGCCGACGTCTTCGACATGCACCGCGTGGGCATGTACAAGGAGGCCAGCTACAAGCCGTACGCCATCGCAGCCATGATGTTCCTGCAGAAGGTTGCCGATCCCGCCGCTACCCTCAAGGCCCTCGACGAGCGCAACACCGCCCGTTGGTTCCAGGCCTAAAGCCGGGTTGAGGTAAGCCATGTAAAGGGGGCGCTCTGCCAACCGGCGGGGTGCCCCTTTTTGCATCGCGGGCGTGCGGGATAAGCGCTTTCGATGTAGATGCCCGCGGCGCGAGTTATGGGTACGATGGTTTCAGGGGAGGTATCACCATGAAACTTGGATGCGTCATTATGGCTTCGGGCGAGGGCAAGCGGTTTGGCTCTAACAAGATGCTTGCCGATATCTATGGCAAGCCGCTGATTGCCCGGACTATCGATTCGGTTCCCCGGGGCTTTGACGTCGTGGTTTCGACGCGTTGGCCCGAGGTCGCTCAGATTTGCGAGGACAAGCATTGCCCGCGCGTGCTGCACGATGGCGGGCTACGCAGCGAAAGCGTCCGTGCGGGCCTTTCGTGGGGGGCGAGCCGCGGCTGGAAGGGTTGCCTCTTTTTGCCGGGCGACCAGCCGCTTGTGAGCGCGGATTCTTTTGAGGCTATGGTTCGTGCATTTGATGAGCGTGGCCGCAAGCATCCGGTGCGTCTTGCGTGCAATGGTGAGCCTTCGAGCCCGGTGCTCTTTCCGGCGGAACTGTTCGATGCACTTATGTGTCTTGAGGGCAAGGACGGTGGCGGTTCGATTCTCAAGGACCGCATCGACGTGGTGCTGGTCGAGGCGCGAGCCTACGAGCTGTGGGACGTCGATACCGCCAAGGGACAGCGACGCATAACGGAGCATATCGCCGCCTGCTCGTATTTTGATCGCGTGGCCAACAGCATCAATCAATAAGGAGCAATTATGATCATCATCAAAAACGGCGCGCTCGTGACGCCCCAGGGGCTTCGCCGCGCCGATCTTGCCATGGATGGCGATAAGATCGTGCGGATTGCCGCGGCGATTGAGCCGGCCGAGGGCGATACCGTCGAGGATGCTGCGGGCTGCTGGGTGTTCCCGGGCTTTATCGATGGGCACACGCACATGCAGTGCTGGACCGGCATGGATTGGACAGCCGATAGCTTTGAGACCGGCACGCGCGCGGCTGCCTGCGGCGGCACGACGACCATTGTGGACTACGCGACGGCCGATCGCGGCGTGACCATGCCCGATGCCTTGGCCGAGTGGCATCGCCGCGCCGGCGGAACCTGCACGGCCAACTACGCCTTTCATATGGCACTCGCCGAGTGGAACGAGCGCAATCGCGCCGACCTCTCGGCCATGCGCGAGGCGGGCGTATCGTCGTTCAAGACCTACTTTGCCTACGATCATCTGCGCCTGGACGATGCCGAGACACTCGAGGTGCTCGAGGAGCTCAAGCGTATTGGCGGCATACTGTGTGTGCATTGCGAGAACGGTACGCTGGTGAATGAGCTGCAGAAGCGCGTGTTTGAGCAGGGTATCCACGGGCCCGAGGGCCATGCGCTCAGCCGTCCGGATGTGTGCGAGGCCGAGGCCGTGAGCCGCCTGCTGTATCTGGCGCACTTGGCCGGGGACGCTCCGGTCAACGTGGTGCACCTTTCGACCAAGCTGGGGCTCGAGGCCATTCGCGCTGCCAAAGCGCGCGGGCAGAAGAACATCTATGTCGAGACATGCCCTCAGTATCTGATGCTCGACGACACCTGCTATCTGGAGCAGGGCGAGGACGGCTTTGCGGGCGCCAAGTACGTGATGAGCCCGCCGCTGCGCCATGCCGGTGACCGTGCCGCGCTGCGCGAGGCGCTTGTGGCTGGCGAGATCGATACTATTGCGACCGATCATTGCAGCTTTAACCTGCATGGGCAAAAGGACCGAGGACGCGATGATTTCCGCGCGATTCCCAACGGCGGGCCCGGCGTGGAGCATCGTCCCGTTGCGATTGCCACGAGCTTTGAGGGACAGCTGGGCCCCGAGGACCTCTGCCGCCTGATGAGCGAGAACCCGGCGCGCGTGTTTGGCATGTACCCGCGCAAGGGCTGTCT
>WGSQ01000089.1 GCA_014871605.1 Collinsella sp.
GCGCTAACCGTTGCGCCAATCGCCCGTGCGGAGAGAGTATAGCAAAACAATCGCCCCATTCACCTCATATCCATTAAAAGTAACCGGCGCGTGTCACAGCGGAGCTGATTCAGTTGAGATTGCCTGAACATTCCGCCCCTCTTTACGCCCTCGGGTATACTCAAAAGCTACTGATTCGATTTGATGCCCAGCAACAGCAGAGGGGATAGTATATGTGCGGTTTTGTCGGTTTTGTCGGTGGGACGGATAACCAATCCGAGGTGCTCACCAAGATGATGGACCGCATCGTCCATCGCGGTCCCGACATGGGCGGTCAGTTTATCGACGGCCGCGTTGCCCTGGGCTTCCGCCGCCTGTCGATCCTCGACCTGACCGAGGCCGGCGCTCAGCCCATGGCCAATGAGGACGGCAGCGTCGTCATTGTCTTCAACGGCGAGATCTACAACTTCCAAGAACTCCGTTCCGAGCTCGAGGCCAAGGGCTACAAGTTCCACTGCGGCGCCGACACCGAGAGCCTCCTGCACGGCTACGAGGAGTGGGGCGAGGCCGTACTCGATCGTCTGCGCGGTATGTACGCCTTCGTCATCTGGGACAAAAAGAAGAACAAGCTTTTTGGCGCCCGCGACATCTTTGGCATCAAGCCGCTCTACTACTATCCCATGGCCGATGCGGGCGACGGCGCTCCGGGCGTGCTCTTTGGTTCCGAGATCAAGAGCTTCCTGGACTACCCGCACTTCCACAAGGCGGTCAACAAAAAGGCTCTGCGTCCGTACATGACGCTGCAGTATTCGGCGACTGAGGAGACCTTCTTCGAGGGTGTCTACAAGCTGCCGCCGGCGCACTACTTTACCGTCGATATCCCGACCGGCAAGATGAACATCGAGCGCTACTGGGATTGCGATTACTCTGCCGTCGAGAAGCCGTTCGAAGAGTATGTCGATGAGCTGGACGAGGTCGTGCACGAGAGTGTCGAGGCCCATCGCATCGCCGACGTCAAGGTCGCGTCGTTCCTCTCCGGTGGCGTCGACTCCAGCTACATCGCCGCTTGCCTCATGCCCGACAAGACCTTCTCGGTGGGCTTTGACTACAAGAACTTCAACGAGACCAACTACGCCAAGGAACTTTCCGATAAGCTCGGCGTCGAGAACGTTCGCAAGATGATTACCGCCGACGAGTTCTTCGGTGCGCTCGAGGACATCCAGTATCACATGGACGAGCCGCAGTCCAACCTGTCTTCCGTGCCGCTGTGGTTCTTGGCCGAGATGGCCCGCAAGGACGTTACCGTCGTGCTTTCGGGCGAAGGCGCCGACGAGCTCTTTGGCGGCTACGCCTACTACGAGGACACGGTCCCGGTGCGCAAGTACAAAAAGATGGTGCCGCTGCCCATCCGTCGCGCGCTCGGTAACCTGGCGCTGCATATGCCGTACTTCAAGGGACATAACTTCCTGGTCAAGGGTGCCGAGATCCCCGAGAAGTCGTTCCTGGGACAGGCTCTGGTATGGCCGGAGCGCGAGGTCGACGGCGTGCTCAAGCCCGAGTACAACACCGGCGATGGCGCCTTCGAGCTTGCCGCTCCCATCTATGCGCGCGTGAAGGGTCAGCCCGAGCTGGTCAAGAAGCAGTACCTGGACATGAACATGTGGCTCCCGGGCGACATTCTGCTCAAGGCCGACAAGATGTGCATGGCACACTCACTGGAGCTGCGCGTGCCCTTCCTGGACCGCAAAGTCATGGAGTTCGCCGAGCACATTCCCGACCGCTACCGCATCAACGAGAACGGCAACAAACAGGTACTCCGCCACGCTGCCAACAAGTCGCTGCCCGATGAGTGGGCCACCCGTCCCAAGGTGGGCTTCCCGGTGCCGATTGTCTACTGGCTGCGCGAGCAAAAGTGGTACGACTATGTCAAGGAGTACTTCACCGCGCCGTGGGCAAGCGAGTTCTTCAATACCGACGAACTCATGCACCTGCTCGATCTGCACTTTGCGGGCAAGGGCGATTTCCAGCGCAAGATCTATACGCCGCTCGTGTTCTTGGTGTGGTACAAGCGCTTCTTTATCGACGAGGACCAGCCCGCTGTTCAGGCTGCCTAGCCTCGGCTGACGAACGCCTGCGCGTAACGGCTCCTCCGGGAGCCGTTTTTGCGTGGGTGCGTTTCAGTTACTATAAAACCGTCCCTGCCAAATGGCTGAGAAAGGTGAAAGATGCACCATTCGGATTCCGCGACCGTGACCACGGTCGATACGCTTGCCAAGCTTCTCGATGTGTGCGGCGAGCTGCGCGCATCAGAGCAGGTTGACGAGCGTGCCGTGACCGGCTGCTCGTTTGATTCGCGCACGGTCTCGGCAGGTGACGTGTTCTTCTGCAAAGGTGCTGCCTTTAAGCCCGTGTTTTTGAGCATGGCGCTCGATGCGGGCGCCGTCGCATTTGTGTGCGAGGAGTCACTGGTCGAGTCTCTGGAGCCGCTGGCGCAGGAGAGCGGCGCGGCGATGCTGGTCGTGGATAGCGTCCGCACGGCCATGGCCCTGTTGCCGCCGGAGGTCTACAACCGCCCCGACCACGACGTTAAGATCGTGGGCATCACCGGTACCAAGGGAAAGACCACGGCCGCTTTTATGCTCCAGTCGATTATCAAAGCGGCGGGCGAGTCCTGCGGCATGATCGGCTCGGTGAGTACCGACGATGGCATCGAGTGCTATGAGAGCACCAATACTACGCCCGAGGCCCCCGAGGTCTGGCGCCATATCGCCAACTGCCGCACGTCCGGTCGCCAGTCCATGGTCATGGAGGTCTCGAGCCAGGCGCTCAAGTACCAACGCGTCGAGAATCTGCCGTTTGACGTGGCGTGCTTCCTCAACATCGGCCGTGACCACATCTCGCCGATCGAACACCCCACGTTTGAGGATTATTTTGAGAGCAAACTCAGGATCTTTGACCAGGCAAAGACCGCCGTGGTGAATCTGGGCACCGAAGAGGTTGACCGTGTGCTGGAGGCAGCGTCGACGGCCGAGCGCTTGGTGACCGTTGGCGTCGAGCATCCCGAGGCAAGCCTGTGGGCGAGCGATGTGCGCATGGTCGGCTTTAGCATCGAGTTCAACTTGCATGGCCTGTGTGCCGACGAGTCCGAGGCGGGGGAGAAGATCCTGCTGGGTATCGCGGGAGACTTTAACGTGGAGAACGCGCTGGTCGCTATCGCCGCTGCGCACGAGATCGGCATCGGTATCGATGCCATCAAGAAGGGCCTCTCCAAGCTTCGTGTGCCGGGCCGCATGGAGGTCGTGGAGTCGAAGGACGGCCGCGTGATCTGCGTCGTTGACTATGCGCACAACCAGCTTTCGTTCCGTTCGCTTTTCTCGTCGGTGAAGCGCGCGTTTCCCGCCAGCCCCGTCATTGCAGTGTTTGGCGCTGCCGGCGGCAAGGCGCAGGAGCGCCGCGAGCAGCTTCCGCGCGAGGCCGCACCATATTCCGACCTGATGATTTTTGCCAACGAGGACCCGGCTCACGAGGACCCGATGAAGGTCTGTCGCGAGCTTGCCGAACATGTTCCCGACGATACGCCGAACAAGATCATCCTCGATCGCGAAGCCGCTGTGCATGCGGCGTTCAAGGCAGCGCGCGAGGAGTACGTCAACCCCGATGCTCCCACCATTGTCTTGCTGCTGGCAAAGGGTGACGAGGAGCTCATGCACGTGGGCGACGAGTTCGTGCCCATCGAGAGCGACCTTTCGTTGGCCAATCGCCTGATCGATGTTACCCAGTTTGACTAATGAACCATGATGGCGGCGGCGCCCTGAGTGCGCTGTCGCCATAAGCGTGTTCCCTCAATCAAAACATGCAGTCCAAGTCCAAACCCTTCTACGTAAACGGAGTAACCATGTCCCACAACACCCTGCCGACCGTCGCCGAGCTTTCGGGCGAGATGCGCGAGCGCTTGGCCAAGGTTAAGTACGTCTTTACCGACCTGGATGCTACGATGCTCGCACCCGGCTCGTGCGTGCTGCGCGACAACGACGGCAACCCCTCGACCAAACTCGTCGAGGCCGTCGTGGCACTTGCCCGCGCTGGTATTCAGGTGGTTCCCACCTCGGGCCGCAACCGCACCATGATCCACGAGGATGCGCGCGTGCTCGGCCTCAACTCCTACATTGGTGAGATGGGCGGCCTGGTCATGTACGACCTCAAAGCCAACGATTGGGAGTATCTGACCGGCGACATGCCTTACGACCCCGCCTGTGGCTTCACGCCGCACCAGGTGATCGAGCAGACCGGCGTGTGCGAGAAGATCCTTGCCCGCTGGCCGCACAAGATCGAGTACCACAACGACATGTCGACCGGCTACAAATACCGTGAGGTCACCGTCGGCATGCGCGGCGATGTGCCCGACGATGAGGTCCAGGCCATCCTGGACGAGGCCGGCTGCGGTCTGATCTGGGCTTGCAACGGCCATCTGACTCACCTGTCCAAGCCGACGACGCTCGAGCTCGATCGCGTCGAGGACGGTCGCGCATTCAACATCAACCCCGCGGGCCTCAACAAAGGCGTCGCCATTGCGCGCTTCTGCGAGCACCTGGGGATCGAGCGCGAGGAGACGTTGGCGCTCGGCGATTCCGAGTCCGACTTCTACATGGCCGATCACGTGGGCACGTTCTGCCTGGTCGAGAATGGCCTGACGAGCGCCGGCGCGCTCGAGTTCCTGGCTGCTTGCGAGAACGCTTTCGTTACGCGCGGCAAAATTGTCGACGGTTGGGCGGCGACGGCAGAGCTGCTGGTCGCGGCGCGTTCGTAGCGCGGCGTCGCCGCACGTGGACATGTCTTTTCGAGAGAGACTGGTGAGGTAATGTCCGATATCGAGAATCCGGCAGGCGACACGCGCCCGATTGGCGTGTTCGATTCTGGTTTGGGCGGTCTGACGGTTGCGCGCGCGATTGCGACGGCGTTGCCGCACGAGTCCGTCTACTACTTTGGCGACACCAAGCGCTGCCCCTACGGCACGCGCACCGAGGATGAGGTGCGCTCGTTTGCGCTGCAGGCGGGTCGTTGGCTTTCGAAGCACGACGTCAAGATTATGGTCATCGCCTGCAACACGGCGACCGCTGCGGCCTTGCGTTTGGCCCAGCAGGTGCTCGACGTTCCCGTGATCGGCGTGATTGCGCCGGGTGCCCGTGCAGCAATCAACAGCACGCGTACGCGTCGCGTGGGCGTGCTCGCCACCAACCTCACCATTCGCTCGGGCGCCTACACGCGCGCCATTCAGGATCTAGATGCCGGCGTCGATGTATACGGCTGTCCTGCCTCGAGCTTTGTCGAGGTTGTCGAACACGAGCTCGCCTCGGGTGCACATCTGCAGGAACAGTGGCTTGAGAACGAGGATATCTTCGATACGCCTGCCGTGCGCGCGCTGGTGGGTGCCACGGTTGAGCCGCTGCGCGACCACGGTATCGATACCGTGGTGCTCGGCTGTACGCATTTCCCGCTGTTGGTGGGACCTATCCGCCATGCGCTGGGGCCTGGGGTGCGCGTCGTGAGTTCCGCCGAGGAGACCACGCGCGAGCTGACCGATATCCTCACGCGCCGCGAGCAGCTGGCGGGCGACGCCGCCGAGCCGCAGCATCGTTTTGCCACGACGGCTGATAACATTGCCGAGTTTGCGGTGGCGGGCAGCTTTATCTTTGGTCAGCCGCTCAAGAGCATTGAGCATATCGATATCGACGAACTGAAATAGATATAGGGTCGCCGACCAAAGGCTCACGTTCACCTTTTGCCGAAAGGATTTTTCCATGGAGTATATGCAGGTCAACCGCGCCAACGGCCGCGCCGCCGATGAGCTGCGCCCCATCAAACTGACTCGCGGCGTCATGAAGCACGCCCACGGCTCGTGTTTGGCCGAGTTCGGTGACACGCGCGTGCTGTGCGCCGCCACTATCGAGGAGGGCGTGCCGGGCTGGCGAAAGGGAGCTAAGGCCGGCTGGGTGACCGCGGAATACGCCATGCTGCCGGCGTCGACCGGCAAGCGCTGCAAGCGCGAACACGCCAACCGCAAGGGTCGCTCCATGGAGATCGAGCGCCTCATTGGCCGCAGCCTGCGTACCGTCGTCAACATGAAGGCGCTCGGCGAGTACACCGTCACCGTCGACTGCGATGTGATTCAGGCCGATGGCGGCACGCGTACAGCGAGCATCACCGGCGCCTGGGTGGCGCTGCACGACGCCCTCGCCATGTGGGTCGAGGCGGGCAAGATCGAACGCATCCCGCTTATCGGCCAGGTGGCTGCCATCTCCATGGGCGTTGTCGACGGCAATACTCTGCTTGACCTCGATTATTCGGAGGACAGCCATGCCGAGGTCGACATGAACCTCGTCGCCACCGACACCGGCGAGATGATCGAGCTCCAGGGCACCGGCGAGCAGGCGCCCTTTGACCGCAAACGCCTCAACGCCCTGCTCGACCTGGGCGACAAGGGTATCGCCGAGCTCATCGAGCTTCAGCGCCAAGCCATCGCCTAACCTGCCAAAAGGGACGGGTTTATTTTGGTAGGTTTTATCTGCGGAGACGTCTAGACACAAGACTGCCGTTGATTGAGAGGGGAGAGGCAGAGGCCCTCGTCGCCCTCGGCGCGGCATTGCTATAGAGACAAGGAGGCCACTCATGGCACTTGAGAAGATCGACATTGACACTCTCGACCCGGCGGCGACCATCGTCGTGGCAACGGGCAACGCCCATAAGCTCACCGAGATCGAGGCCATTTTGGGCAAGGTCATGCCCGAGGTGCGCTTTGTGGCGCTCGGCCAGCTGGGCGATTTTGAGGACCCCGAGGAAAACGGCACGACGTTTTTGGAGAACGCCATCATCAAGGCGCAGGCTGCGGTTGAGGAGACGGGGCTTATGGCCATCGCCGACGATTCCGGCCTGGTCGTCGACGCGCTGGACGGCGAGCCCGGTGTGTATAGTGCGCGCTATGCGGGCGTGCACGGCGACGATGCCGCCAACAATGCAAAGCTGCTCGTTAACCTGGAAGGCGTGGCGGACGAGGATCGCACCGCGCGCTTTATGAGCGTCGTTGCGCTCATCGACACGGATGGTCTGGTTACCTATGGCGAGGGCGCCTGCGAGGGCGTTATCGCGCACGAGGGCCGCGGCGACCATGGTTTTGGCTACGACCCGCTGTTCCTGCCGGTCGACACGCCGGGCAAGACCATGGCCGAGCTGACGGCGGACGAGAAGAACGCCATCAGCCATCGTTTCCACGCGCTCGAGCATCTGTCCGCCAAGCTGACGGGCGAGGAGTAGACCGTGCGTGCGGTGGTGCAGCGCGTGCTCAACGCCGGCGTGACGGTCGACGGCGAGTGCGTGGGCCGCATTGGACGCGGCTACCTGGTGCTGCTGGGTGTGGGCCATGGCGATACGCGTGCCGAGGCCGACAAGCTGTGGGGCAAGCTCCGCGGGCTGCGTATCAACGAGGACGAGAACGGCAAGACCAAC
>WGSQ01000009.1 GCA_014871605.1 Collinsella sp.
CATCAAGGAAGGCGTCGATCCGCGCCCCGAGATCATGGTTCCGCTCGTCTCCATCACGGCCGAGCATGTCCAGCCCCGCGAGGTTATCGAGCGCGTAATCGCTGAGGTTTCCGCCGAGGAGGGCGTCGAGCTCAATATTCCCGTGGGCACGATGCTCGAGCTGCCGCGCGCCTGCATGGTCGCTGACGAGATCGCCCATCACGCAGACTTCTTCTGCTTTGGCACCAACGACCTCACCCAGACGACCTTCGGCTTCTCCCGCGACGATGCCGAGGCCAAGTTCATCCCGCTGTACATGCATAAGAAGATCTTGAAGGACAATCCCTTCGAGACCATCGACACGGCAGTACTCGAACTGGTGCGCATGGCTGTCGAGAAGGGCCGCGCCACCAACCCCGACATGCACTTTGGCGTGTGCGGCGAGCACGGCGGCGACCCCAAGTCCATCAAGGGCCTGTTTAACGTGGCCGACGTGGACTACGTGTCCTGCTCGCCCTACCGCGTGCCCCTCGCACGCCTGGCTGCCGCTCAGGCCAAGCTCGAGGCCAAGCGTTCTGCCTAACGTTTTGGGTTTAGACGCCTAGCGTAGTCCCCTTCATGTCGCCCGTCTCATTCGTGAGACGGGCGGTTATCATGTGCTGGTTTTGTCTTTTTGTCTGCGTAAAAAATTGTTCTTGCAGCAGAAACCCGCGCGTGTATACTCGAATACGTTTGTTCAACTACGTGCCGGCCAAGGTGGTACGGCACCTCTAGAAGAGTAAGGAATTGCACATGGATTACATCCGCGCAATCGAGCGTCAGCAGATCCGCGAGGACATTCCTCAGGTTCGCGTCGCCGACAACGTCAAGGTTCACTACCGCATTAAGGAAGGCGACCGCGAGCGCATCCAGGTCTTCCAGGGCGACGTCATCCGCATGGCCGGCGCCGGTGCCCGCGAGACCTTCACCGTCCGCAAGATGTCCTTCGGTGTCGGTGTTGAGCGTACCTTCCCGCTTCACAGCCCCAAGATCGCCAAGCTCGAGGTCGTTCGTCATGGTCGCGTCCGTCGCGCCAAGCTGTACTACCTCCGCGACAAGGTGGGCAAGGCTGCTCGCATCCCCGAGAAGCGCTAAGAAGATCGCAGCGTCTGTCCACTCGTTTGGACGTAAGGGTCACCTTCGGGTGGCCCTTCTTTTTATCTGATTTGCATGCAAGGAGGGCCTGGTATGGCCAACATGACGAGCTCGGTTTCGGCATCGCAGGTTGCCGGAGAGCTGGCGAGCGCAACGTTTGAGGAGATCCCCGCCCTCGTGGAGCATTATCGCGAGGACCCGCGCCAGCAGGTGATCAAGGCTTGCGAGCGTGCTCTTAAGCGCCATGCCAAGGAACTTGCCGAGCGCGAGCGCGTCAATGACATGTATGAGCTTATGCATGAGCTTGGCGGCGATGGGGTGGTCGTTGGTGTCGACGAGGTGGGCCGTGGCTCGGTAGCGGGTCCCTTAACCGTGTGTGCCGTGTGCCTTCCCATGGAGCCGCGCGTCTGGGGCATCAACGATTCCAAAAAGCTCACGCCGGCGCGCCGCGAGCTGCTCTCTGTGAAGATTGCCGAGGTGGCGACGGCGATTGGTTTTTGCCATATCGCGCCTAAGGATATCGATGAGATGGGTATGGCCCGCGCCATCCGCGTTGCCGTCGCGGGCGCCGTGGCCGATACGGGACTTGAACCCGACTGCGTCCTCATGGATGGCAACCCCTTGGGCGCCGTTCCCAATGAGCGCGACGTGGTGAAGGGCGATGCCAAGATCGCCTGTATCGCCGCGGCGTCCATCATGGCAAAGGTCACGCGTGACGAGATGATGGTCGAGTACGACGCCGAGTACCCCGAGTACCATCTGGCCGGATCGAAGGGCTATGCGAGCCCCGAGCACATCGAGGCCATTCGAAAACATGGACTTTGTCCACTGCATCGTGTGAGCTTTTGCGGAAACTTTCTGCAGACTGAGCGCCTTTTCTAGGTCAATTGTGGAGACAGGGATCTCTAGGGTTTTATAAACCTGCTGGTAGCGGGCCGTATGCAACAGCATTGCTGCGTACGGCCCTTTTTTTGACGGCATTTGGTCAGCTTTTGGTTTGCTTCCTGTACTTACCCGCATGAAAGGTGCCCTCATCATCGGGGCAATGCAGTGTGCGGGAAAGGAGACCCCATGAGTGCCGCAAGCAAAAAGAGCAAGACGCAGCAGCTCAAGGAGCGTTGGGAAAACGGCGAGCTCGACTGCGGGGCGATGACGCCCGAGTTTATCAAGGGACTCAGTCCCCGTGAGCTGGGCATGCTGGGCGAGCTGATCACCATCGACTACTTTAACGAGCGCGGCTACACCTTGCTGGAGCAGGGTTATCGTTGCACCGAGGGCGAGGCCGATCTGGTGCTGCTCGATGAGCTTGACGATGTCGTGGTGATGGCCGAGGTCAAGACCAGGCGCGTCGCCCTGGATTGCACCACGCGGGTCTTTCCCGAGGAGGCCGTGGATGCCCAAAAGCAGCGTCGGTATCGCCGTATCGCAAGTTGCTATCTCATGGAGCACTATCCGCTCAAGGCGATCCGCTTCGATGCAGTGGGTGTCACCATTCGCGGCGGGCATATCGCCGAGATCGAGCATCAGTACAACGCGTTCGATTGGCAGGTGTCGTGATGGCGTTCGAGACGTTTGCCGTTCACGCGGCCTGCATCCGCGGCGTCGAGGCGATTCACGTCACGGTCGAGGTCTCGCTTGCCGGCGGCGTTCCGGGCATTCAGATGCTCGGCATCCCGAGTATGGAGGTGATGGAGTCACGTGGTCGTATTCGCTGTGCGATGCGCTCGGCCGGCTTTGAGATCCCGCGCTCGGGCATTACGGTCAATCTGGCGCCCGGCGATATTCGCAAGACCGGTAGCGGCTTTGATCTGCCCATCGCCATCGCGGTTCTAGCGGCCGATGGTCAGATTCCCCGCGACAACCTCGATCGTTGTCTTATCGCCGGCGAGCTCGGCTTGGACGGCACGGTGCTTCCTGTCAAAGGCGAGGTGGCGTTTCAGCTATTGGCTCGCGACATGGGGCTGTCTTTTATCGCCGGCAGGTCCGACCAGCATGTGCCACTCGCGGGCGTAGATTGCGGCTTTATCGACCATCTGTCTCAGCTTGCTCACGGCATGGGCGATGCCGCACGGCACTACTTGGATTCCGAGGGTGTCGAGGCGACCTTTGAGCCCGAGCTCGACTATGCAGACGTGCTGGGGCAGGAAGTCGCTAAACGCGGCATGGCGCTTGCGGCGGCAGGAGAACTCGGCTTGCTCATGATCGGGTCTCCGGGATCGGGCAAGACGATGCTCGCACGCCGTATGACCGGCATCCTGCCCGAGCTTTCCGTTGAGGATCAGCAGGAGGCACTGTGCATCCATTCGGTTTTGGGTGAGAACATTGATGGCTTGTTGGCGGGGCACCGCCCCTTCCGCAGTCCCCACCACAGTATTTCGACCGCAGGCCTTATCGGCGGCGGGCGCCCGGTGCACCCGGGTGAGATCAGCCTTGCTCATGGCGGCGTGCTCTTTTTGGACGAGCTTGCCGAGTTTCCCACTGGCGTGCTGCAGACGCTGCGTCAGCCCATCGAGCGCGGCTACGTGAGGATCGTACGCGTCGACGGGGCCTTTACCTTCCCGTCGCGCTTTCAGCTGCTGGCTGCGAGCAATCCCTGCCCCTGCGGCTTTTTGGGCGATCGCGAGGTACCGTGTCGCTGCTCGGCGGCGATGGTCGAGCGCTATCGGTCTAAACTGCGCGGTCCCTTGGCCGACCGTATCGACATGATGATCGATGTGACCCGTCCCGACCCTCAAGTGATTATCGAGGGTGCGGAGGGTATGTCGTCGGCCGAGTTACGTGACTACGTTGTGCGCGGTCGTGCCTTTCGCGCCTGGCGCGAGTCCCGTATGGACGATGCGGATGCCGAGGCCGAGGATGACGAGACGCGGTCCATTGACGGCGTCGTTTCGACCTTCGAGCTCGATGATGCTGCCGAGAAATGCGTACTCGGCCTATCCAAACGCACGCATCTCACGGGCCGCGGCATCGTACGCCTGGTGCGTATCGCGCGTACAATCGCTGACGTCGCCGAGAGCGAGCAAGTGACGCAGGACCACGTGCTCGAGGCGGCGATGTACCAGGGAAGGAGGGACCAATGATAGCTGAGGGGACCTTCGAGCTGCATCCAGGTGATGCGTTGTATCCCGAGAGCGTTTTGGAGCTATCTGATGTACCCCAGACGCTCTATGTGCGCGGCAACCCCGAGGTGCTTTCGACGCCCGCGCTCTCCATCATCGGCGCGCGCAAGGCCTCGCCGTATGGCCTTGCCGTGGCAGAGCTTGCGGCGAAGGTGGCGGTTGATGCGGGAGTGACGGTAGTTTCGGGCGGCGCGGTCGGTTGTGACCAGGCCTCGGGTTGGGCTGCGGTCAACGCCGGCGGCAAACACGTCGTGGTGCTGGGGACGGGCGCCGACGTGGTCTACCCGCGTTCGAGCGCGGGGCTTATTACTCGCACGCTCGATACGGGTGGCGCGGTCGTGTCGATCTCTCCGTGGGGCATGGGACCGCGCAAGTTCGCCTTCCCGCGCCGCAATCGCGTGATCGCGGCCCTGTCGCAAGCCCTCTTTGTATCCGAGGCGGGTATGCCTTCTGGGACGTTTTCTACAGCCGAGGCTGCTATGGATTTGGGGCGCGAACTTCTTGCCGTGCCGGGGTCGATCCTATCGCCCGAGTCGCGTGGCACGAATTACCTCATTGCGAACGGTGCCTGCTGCATTGTCGACGAGGAGTCCATCGAGATGGCTATCTCTCGCATATACGGCACCCTGCGCTACTCGCGCCCCGATGCTCCCGGCATTGCCGACCTGAATCCAACACAGCAGACCGTGATGCATGCGCTCATCGCCTCTCCGCTCAAGGTCGACGACATCGCGGCGCTCGTCTCACTCGATGCTGTCGGCGTACTCAAACTCTTGGGTTCGCTTGAACTCGAGGGCCTTATCGAGCGCATGATGGATGGAAGGTATGCGCCCTCCAAGTTTGCCCTTCACGCCCAGACGCCCTTCGGTCACAATGGAAAACGTGTCAATTAGAAAGGTGTTTGCAGATGCAGTTCGATCAGGTGACGGTTATCGGTGGCGGTCTGGCGGGTTCGGAATGCGCGATCCAGCTGGCAGACCGCGGGTTTGCCGTAAAGCTGTGCGAGATGCGCCCCCAGGTGAGCTCCCCGGCTCACCATACCGATCACCTGGCAGAGCTCGTCTGCTCCAATTCGTTTAAGTCGACCCGTCCGGATTCCGCGGCTGGTTTGCTGAAGGCCGAGCTTGAGCGCATGGGTTCAGTCCTGCTCGACTGCGCCCATCGCGCTGCTGTTCCCGCTGGTGGCGCCCTGGCGGTCGACCGTGTTACATTCTCCGAGCTCGTCGAGGCTGAGGTTGCCGCCCGCCCCAATATCGAGGTCGTTCACGGCGAGGTCACCCAGATCCCCGAGGGCCACGTGGTCATTGCCGCGGGCCCGCTGTGTTCACCGGCGCTGAGCGAAGAGGTCATGAAGCTCGTCGGTGGCGACGCCCTTGCGTTCTTCGATGCCGCGGCGCCGATCGTCGATGCCTCCACGCTCGATATGGACGTGCTGTTTTCGCAGTCGCGCTACGAGGAGCAGGGGAGCGGCGACTATCTCAACGCTCCGCTCAACAAGGAGGAGTACGAGGCCTTTATCGAGGCGCTCACCACGGCCGACCGCGTGGTGCTCAAGGACTTTGAGGGCGGCGATCTGTTCCAGGCCTGCCAGCCTGCCGAGGAGGTTGCGCGCACCGGCAAGGACGCCATTCGCTTTGGCGCCATGAAGCCCGTCGGCCTCACCGACCCGCGTACCGGACGTCGCCCTTGGGCGGCGATTCAGCTGCGTGCCGAGAACAAGGAGAAGACCGCCTATAACCTGGTGGGCTTCCAGACCAACCTGACCTTTGGCGAGCAGAAGCGCGTCTTCCATATGGTGCCGGGCCTGGAGAACGCTGAGTTCTTCCGCTACGGTGTCATGCACCGCAATACCTTTGTCGACGCCCCGCACGTGCTCGATGGCACCTTTGCCGTGCCCGGTACCGGCGTGCGCCTGGCCGGTCAGATCACCGGCACCGAGGGGTACATGGAAGCCGTGGCGACCGGTCTGCTCGCGGCGCTCAACACCTATGCAGAGGCTATCGGCGCCGATTCCGTCGAGTTGCCCCGCGTGGGCGCCCTGGGTGCGCTCGTGGGCTATGCGACCGATCCTGCCACCGTGGGCTATCAGCCCATGCATGTCAACTTTGGCCTGGTGCCGCCGCTCGAGGACGGTAAGCGCCGCAGCAAGCGCGACCGCTATCAGGCCTATGCGGACCGTGCGCTCGAGGCCCTCGATGCCTACTTGGCCACGCGTTCCGACTTGTTTGGAGGCGACCGGTCATAGCCTTTGACCTGTACGACACCGTCGACTCTTTTATCGCCTATATCGCACGCGTTGAGGGGCTTTCTCCCAACACGGTGACGGCCTATGGCTCGAGACTGGAGCGCTTTGCTGCCTGGTGCGAGCGCGAGGATATTGATGCTTTCGCTGCCGACGTGCGCACCATTCGTCGCTATCTTGCTGAGCTTTCGCGTGAGCAGGTGGCTCCCCGAACGCTTGCGGCGCACCTGTCGGCTATCCGATCTCTCTATCGCTGGATGGCTGCCGAGGGGATTGTCGAGGGCGATGCGGTCTCGGCGATCGCGTCACCCAAGCTGCCGCGTGACCTGCCGGGCGTCCTTACGACCCAGCAGGTCGAGGCGCTGCTCAAGACGCCTGATACCTCAACACCCGCGGGACTGCGCGATGCGGCGATGCTCGAGTTGCTCTATGCCTCGGGTGCCCGCATCTCAGAGCTTGCGGCGCTCAATGTGGAATCCATCTCATGGTCCGAGCGCACGCTGCGCCTGTGGGGCAAGGGGAGCAAGGAGCGTATCGTCCCTCTGTATCGTCGTGCGCTCGATGTGACGCGTCTCTATATTGAAGAGGGGAGGCCGGTGTTGCTCGCTCAGGCAAAGCGCCGTGACCCCGCCACCGGGCCGCATCCGCTGCTTATATCGGTGCGCGGCAATCGCATGAGTGCCGCCATGCTCAGGCGGCGGTTCCATACGCTGGCGACGCTCGCCGGCATTCCGGCCGACATCGCCCCGCATGCGATGCGCCATACCTTTGCGACCGACTTGCTCGAGGGCGGTGCGGACCTGCGCTCGGTTCAAGAGCTGCTGGGCCATGCGAGCCTGTCCACGACGCAGATTTACACGCATCTCACACCCGATCGGCTCAAACGTGCCGTGGCTCAAGCCCATCCCCGCGGCGAATAGTGGCTGGGACGTCCCGCGCCGCACCGAGGTGTGTGGTTTTGATTGCGGGTTGGCAGGAAGAAGCATTCCTGCTATCATTCATCGGGTTGCTTCACGGCAACATGTTTTTATCACGCACGCGCGGCTACTTCATACCGTGGTGCCCGGGCTTTGGTAGCACATGTCCGGGTTGGTTTTGGAGGATGACCCCGCGCGGAGGCAAACCACAGGAGGTTTAACATGGCTACCAAGATTAATATCCGCACCCTGCTCGAGGCCGGCTGCCACTTCGGTCACCAGACCCGTCGCTGGAACCCCAAGATGAAGCCGTTCATCTTCGGTGAGCGCAACGGCATCTATATCCTTGACCTCAAGCAGACCATCCTCGACGCCGACCAGGCCTACACCTTCGTCAAGAACGTCGCCAAGGGTGGCAACGTGCTGTTCGTCGGCACCAAGAAGCAGGCTCAGGAGGCCGTCAAGAACGCTGCTGAGCGCGCCAACATGCCTTACATCAACCAGCGTTGGCTCGGCGGTATGCTGACCAACTTCGTCACCATCCGCTCCCGCATCAACCGCATGGAGGAGCTCGAGGCCATGGTCGAGGACGGCCGCATGGCTGTTCTGCCCAAGAAGGAGCAGGCTGTTCTCGGCAAGGAGCTCACCAAGCTCCAGACCAACCTCGGTGGTGCCCGCGACATGAAGGGTCTGCCCCAGGCTCTCTTCGTCATCGACACCAAGCGCGAGGAGAACGCCATCAAGGAGGCCCAGCGCCTGAACATCCCCGTCGTCGCTCTGATCGACACCAACTCCGATCCCGACGAGGTCGAGTACGGCATCCCCTGCAACGATGACGCTATCTCCGCTGTCACCCTTATGTGCGAGCTCATGGCTGATGCCTGCCTCGCTGGCTCCGGTAAGGAGCAGGTCTCCGAGGCCGAGATGGCCGCTGAGCCCAAGGCCGAGTAAATCAGTCTTAGTTAATTCTTTTTCATCTCTTTGAAAGGAACCACAATGGCCCAGATTACCGCCGCTATGGTCAAGCAGCTCCGCGAGATGACCGACTCCCCGATGATGGAGTGCAAGAAGGCTCTCGTCGAGGCTGACGGCGACATGGACGCCGCTGTCGACGTTCTGCGCAAGAACGGCCTCGCCAAGGCTGCCAAGAAGGCTGGCCGTGAGACCAACGAGGGCGCTGTCGCCGCGTTCGTCTCCGAGGATGGCAAGACCGGCGCTCTGCTCGAGCTCTCCTGCGAGACCGACTTTGTTGGCTCCAACGCCAAGTTCACCGGCTTTGCTTCCAAGGTCGCTGAGGTTGTCGCTACCACCGAGCCTGCTGATGTCGACGCTCTGCTCGAGAAGCCGATGGGCGAGGAGACCGTTTCCTCCGAGCTCACCGAGATGATTCACATCATGGGCGAGAACATGAAGATCTCCCGCTTCGCTGCCCGCAAGGCCGAGAACGGCGCGCTCGCTTCTTACATCCACATGGGTGGTAAGATCGGCGTCCTCGTCGAGTTCGCCTTCGAGAAGGCCGAGACCGCTCAGGCTGAGTCCTTCAAGACCTTCGCTCACGACGTTGCCCTTCAGGTTGCTGCCGTCGCCCCGATCTGCGCTACCCGCGATCAGGTTCCGGCCGAGACCGTCGAGCACGAGAAGCAGATCTACATGGCCCAGGCTGCCGAGTCCGGCAAGCCCGAGGCTATCCAGGAGAAGATGGCTGTCGGCCGTCTGGAGAAGTTCTACAAGCAGTCCGTGCTCACCGAGCAGGAGTTCATCAAGGACAGCTCCCTCACCATCAAGAAGTACGCTGAGCAGGTCTCCAAGGAGCTTGGCGACACCATTACCGTCGTTGCCTTCGACCGTCTGGTCCGTGGCGAGTAAATAAGCTCTTGTAGTTGGTAATGAGCAGGCTGTGGGTTTTACTCACAGCCTGCTTTTTCATGGCTCTTATCAGAGCCTTTGATATCATATTGAGAGTCTAATTAAAGGAGGATCGCTTTGTCCGACATCCGATATAAACGCGTGCTTCTTAAGCTTTCCGGCGAAGCACTGATGGGCGATGGCCACTATGGCATCGACCCCAAGGTTACCGACCATCTTGCCAAGCAGGTCAAGGAGCTGCTCGCCGTTGGCCATGAGGTCGGCGTCGTTGTCGGCGGCGGCAATATTTTCCGCGGCATGGCCGGTGCTGCCGGTGGCATGGAGCGTGCTCAGGCCGATTACATGGGTATGCTGGCAACCGTTATGAACGCGCTTGCCCTTCAGGATGCTTTCGAGCATAACGATGTTCCTTGCCGCGTTATGAGCGCTATCCAGATGAACGAGATTTGCGAGCCCTATATTCGTCGTCGCGCCATCAACCACCTGTCCAAGGGCAATGTCGTTATCTTCGCCGCCGGTTCGGGCAATCCGTACTTTACGACTGACACCGCCGCGGCCCTTCGTGCCTGCGAGATCGGTGCGGAGATTCTGATTAAGGCCACCAAGGTCGACGGTATCTACGACAAGGATCCCGTCAAGTGCGCCGATGCCGTCCGCTTTGACAAGATTACCTATCACGAGGTTCTCGTCCGCGGTCTGCAGGTTATGGATTCCACGGCTACGGCACTGTGCCAGGATAACCGTATGCCGATTTTGGTCCTCAACATCGATGGCGAGGACACCGTCAAGCGCGCGCTTTCGGGTGAGCCCGTCGGCACGCTCGTCTATCAGGAGGATTAAGCATGGCAGAGAACATCACCGCCCATATGGACAAGTCGCTCGAGTCCCTCAAGCATAACTTCTCCAAGGTTCGTACCGGCCGCGCCAATGCCAACATTCTGTCCGACATCACCGTCGATTATTACGGTGTTCCCACGCCGGTCACGCAGGTTGCCGCCGTCAAGACCCCCGAGGCCCACATGCTGCTCATCGAGCCGTGGGACAAGGCGCTCATCAATGCTATCGTCAAGGCCATCGGCGCTTCCGATCTGGGTATTACCCCCAACTCCGATGGCACCGTCGTTCGTCTTCCGTTCCCGGCTCCCACTGAGGAGCGCCGTCGCGAGCTCGTCAAGGAGTGCCGCGAGTACGCCGAGCAGGCCAAGGTGTCTATCCGTAACATCCGTCGCGACTTTAACAACAAGCTCGAGCGCGATGAGGAGCTCACCGAGGACGATGTCCGTCGCGAGCAGGCCAAGGTCCAGAAGCACACCGATGAGTATGTCGCCAAGGTCGAGGAGCTTCTGAAGGAAAAAGAAGCCGAGGTCATGGAGATCTAAGGTGCAATACGACGAGCATAAACTGGTCGAGTACTTTGCCGACGCCCCTGCGGGCGTCGGTTTTTCCGACCTTGACCTCAATAACATTCCGCACCATATCTCGTGCATCATGGACGGCAACGGTCGTTGGGCCACGTCGCGCGGTCTTGCGCGCACTGAGGGCCACAAGGCGGGTATCGTCTCCCTTCGCGAGATCATTACCGCCTGCGTGCGCCTGGGCGTCGACGTGCTTTCTGCCTATGCGTTTTCTACCGAAAACTGGAACCGTCCGCAGCATGAGGTCAACGTCTTGATGCATCTGTTTGCCAAGACGTTTATCGACGAGCTGCCTCTCCTGAAGCGCGAAAACGTGCGCGTTGTCTTTTTGGGTGACATTTCCGCACTGCCCAAGAAGACCCGCGACGTTTTTGAACGCGGTCTTGCCGAGTGCGCCGATCACACCGGTATGACGCTGGCGCTTGCCGTCAACTACGGCGCGCGTGCCGAGATTACCCGCGCTGTCCGTCAGATTGCACTCGACGCTGCCGCCGGTAAGATCGATCCTGCCGCAATTGATGACGACATGGTGGCTTCCCACCTCTATACTGCCGGCCTTCCCGATCCTGAGCTTGTGATTCGCACCTCTGGTGAGCTGCGCCTTTCGAACTATCTGCTGTGGCAGGTGGCTTATTCCGAGTTCTACGTCACCGATACCTATTGGCCCGACTTTGATCGTTGGGGCCTTGTCGACGCCATTTTGGCCTATCAGGGCCGTGACCGTAGGTTTGGTGGACTGAGCAAGACCGAGGAGGCTTAATCGTGTCCGATCGTCCCAAGGCATCTGCTCCCAAGACGCCTGCGCGCAAAGCTGCCACTGCGGGAGCGCCTGCAGCGAAGAGCGGCACCGGTTCGTGGCTGGCGGGCTTTATTACCCGTGCCGCCGCCGGTATCGTCTACGCCGTTGTCTTTATCCTGTGCCTGGTTTTGGGTATCGTGCCCACGGCCATCTTTGTTTCTGTCATGAGCGGTCTGTGCTGCTATGAGTTTTTCCGTATGACAAGGCTCGATGGCAAGATGGCTAACGAGCGCATGGGTATCGCTGCCGCCGTACTCTTTCCGCTGTCGGCGTTGGGCGATTCGATGTTGCTGAATGCCCTGCTTTTTGCCCTGATGCTCGCTGTGGGCATTTGGTATGTCTGGTCACCGCGTACCCGCATCTCTGATGTGGCAGTGACGCTCATGGGTCCCATCTACACTGGCTTTATGCTGTCGGCTATCGTGCTGCTGCGCGATGCCGTGCCCGGTTTTGCCGGTGCCCTGCTTTCAGTGGGCGTTTGCGCGTCCCTTTGGGTCTCCGATTCGTTTGCCTACATCGTGGGCAGCCGTATCGGCAAGCACAAGATGGTTCCCAAGATTTCTCCCAAAAAGAGCTGGGAGGGGTTTGTCGGCGGCATCCTGGGCTCGGTTTTGATTTGGCTCATTCTGTGGGCGACGCACTTCTACAAGCTCAGCCTGCCCTATGCGCTGCTGTGCGGCGTGGTTGTGTCCATTCTGGGCGTTATCGGCGACCTTATCGAGTCGCGCATCAAGCGCGGTGTGGGCGTCAAGGATTCCGGCAACCTTATCCCGGGCCACGGCGGCATGCTCGATCGTAGCGATTCGCTTATCTTCGGCTGCATCACCGCGCAGCTGTTGCTGATGATCGGAGGCGTGCTGTAATGTCTTTCCAGACGACGTATGGCCCCGATGGACGCCTTCGCGTTGCCATCCTGGGTTGTACGGGCTCTATCGGCACTCAGGCGCTCGATGTGTGCCGCCAGCATGCCGATCGCCTGCAGGTGACGGCGCTGTCCGTTAACTCCAGTACTTCCGAGCTCGTTGCCGCTGCCCGCGAGTTCTCGGTTCCGGCGGTTGCCGTGGCCGATGTCGATCATGGCGATGACGCCGTGCTGCAGGAGTTGCCCGAGGGAACGAAGCTCGGCGTTGGCGCGCAGGCGGTTTGCGAGCTCGCGTGTCGCGACGATGTCGACTGCGTGCTTGTCGCTATTGTGGGCGCTGCCGGTCTCGAGGCGAGCCATGCGGCCTTGACCTCGAATAAGCGCCTTGCCCTTGCCAACAAGGAGTCCCTCGTCGTCGGTGGCGACTTGCTTATGCCGTTGGCGCAACCGGGCCAGCTTATTCCAGTCGACTCTGAGCACTCCGCCATTTACCAGTGCTATCTGGGGGAGAACCCGCGCGAGGCTCATTGTATTTGGCTCACCTGCTCGGGTGGTCCGTTCTTTGGCCGCACGCGCGACGAGCTCGATCGCGTGACGTGTGCCGATGCCCTCGCGCATCCCACGTGGTCCATGGGTGCCAAGATCACCATTGACTCCGCCACCCTCATGAACAAGGGCCTGGAGCGCATTGAGGCCATGCATCTGTTTAACTGCGACCTCGATTTCATTAACGTGGTCGTGCAGCGTCAGTCCAAGATTCACTCTATGGTCGAGTTCGCCGACGGCTCCGTGATGGCGCATCTCGGTGCTTCCGACATGCGTATTCCCATCCAGTTCGCGTTCTCGTATCCCGAGCGTTGGGATACCCCGGCGCCTCGTATCGATTTCCGCGAGCTGGGGCAGCTCACGTTTGATGCTGCCGACATGGATACCTTCCGCTGTCTGGCACTGGCCGAACGCGCCGGCAAGACGGGTGGCACCATGCCGTGCGTGCTCAATGCCGCCAACGAGGTCGCCGTCGATGCCTTCCTGCACGATGGCTGCAGCTTTACCGATATCGATCGCATTGTGGAATCCTGCATGGATGCCCACGATATGCAGGCGGTCGATTCGTTTGAGCAGCTTCGCGACATCAATGCGTGGGCGCGTGAAAAGGCTGCACAGGTGCTCGCCGCAACCCGTTCCTAACCCATAAGGATTGCTTTTTCGTTTTATGGATACTGTTCTGAGCGCTCTCTCATCGGTCTTTTGGGGCCTGCTGATGCTTTCCGTCCTCGTGTTTTTGCACGAGGGCGGCCACTTTTTGGCGGCGCGTGCCTGCGGCGTCCGTGTGACCGAGTTCTTTTTGGGTCTGCCGTGCCGCTTTGACATCCATTACACGTCGCGTCGCATTGGAACCAAGTTTGGCGTGACCCCGCTGCTACTGGGTGGCTACGCTGCCATCTGCTGTATGGATCCGACCGATGTCTCGTGCTCCGATCGCGTGCTCGCGGCTATCTATCGTCATGGTCGCGTGACCGTGGCCGACCTTGCTGTCGAGCTCGAGCTTTCCGAGGAGGATGTGCTCGAGGCATGCGCCCTTTTGCTGGGCTGGGGCTCCATCGCACCCTGGTATGAGGAAGGGGAGAAGCCCTCGCCGAGCTACTATCCCACCAAATATCAGACGTTGCCGCGAGACACGGCAGGCTATACCACCTTTGATGGTCGCCGTTTCGATCGCGAACATGCGACTGCCGAGGGCGATGTGTGGGAGCTGCCGTGCGGCGAGGCCGAGTTCCTTGCGCAAGAGCGCTCGCGCACCTATCTTGGCCAAGGCTTTCTCAAGCGCGCCTTTATGCTGCTCGCGGGCATTATCGTCAATATCTTGACGGGTTTTTTGCTCCTTATGAGCATCTATTCCATTGCGGGTGTCACCGTGCCGATGGATACCAACGTGATCGGTCAGGTTGACGAGGGGTCTATTGCCGCCAAGGCGGGTATCGAGGCCGGTGATGCGATCCTTTCGGTTGACGGTGTCTCATGTTCCACTTGGATGGATGTCTACGATGCCATCGGCAAGGCTGCCGGTAAGGACGATATCGCCATCGAGTACGAGCGTGACGGCAAGCAGCATTCGACCACGGTTGCGCTCAAAGAGGACGAGCGCCTAGGTGTGTATGCCTCTACGCAGGTGGTTCGTTTGGACCCCATCACCTCTGCGCGCCTCTCCTTCTCCTATGTTGCGCAGACGGCGGAGGGCGTTCTACGCCTGCTCCAGCCGCAGCATACGATGGAGATCCTCGATCAATCCTCCTCGATCGTGGGTATTAGCGTCATGTCTTCGCAGGCAGCTGCTGCCGGTCCCATCACGTTCTTGACGTTTGCCGCGCTCATCTCGTTCTCGTTGGGCTTTATGAACCTGCTGCCCATCCCGCCACTCGATGGCGGCAAGCTGGTCATCGAGATCATTCAAAAGATTGCGGGCCGCGAGCTTCCGCTCAAGGTCCAGACGATTGTGAGCTATGTGGGCATCGCGCTCTTTGCGCTGCTGTTTGTCTATATGCTTCGTTCCGACATCCTTCGATTTATTCTGTAGGGGAGTGTTTGGATTGTCTATATCCCATCCTTTGCCGCGCGAGCTGACGCGCCCCGTGCATGTGGGCGGCGTTCAGATCGGTGGCGGCGCGCCGGTGGTGGTCCAATCCATGACCTGCACCGATACCGCCGACGCCCAGGCAACGCTTGCACAAGTGCGTGCGCTTGCGCAGGCGGGCTGCGATATCGTGCGCGTGAGCGTGCCCACCGAGGCCGCGCTCGAGGGCTTCCGTACCATCTGTGCTGAGTCCCCGGTGCCGATTGTCGCCGATATTCACTTTAACCATAAGCTCGCCATCGGCGCCGTCGAGGCCGGTGCTGCCAAGCTGCGCATCAATCCCGGCAATATCGGCGATTGGGCCAAGGTAGACGCGGTGATCGATGCTGCGGGTGCCGCGGGCTGTGCGATTCGTATCGGCGTCAACGCCGGTTCGCTTGAGCAGGATATCGCCGAGCGCGACGAGCTTACGCAGCCCGAGAAGCTCGTGATGTCGAGCGAGCGTTTCGTCAAGCATTTTGAAGACCGCGGCTTTACGAACATTGTGCTTTCGGCCAAGGCCCATAGCGTGCAAACGACGCTCGATACCTATCGAGCCCTGTCGCGTGAGATTCCCCACGTTCCGCTTCACCTGGGCGTAACCGAGGCGGGTACCAAGCTACAGGGCACCATCAAGAGCTCGGTGGGCCTTGGTATCCTGCTGTCTGAGGGTATCGGTGACACCATGCGCGTCTCGCTCACGGCCGATCCGGTTGAGGAGCCGCCTGTTGCCTGGGGAATTTTGCAGTCGCTGGGCCTGCGTCGCCGCGGTCCCGAGATTGTCTCGTGCCCCACGTGCGCCCGCTGCCAGGTTAACCTGATTCCTATCGCCGAGGAGGTAACCGAGCGGCTTAAGAACTATGCCGCGCCGCTTTCGATTGCCGTCATGGGATGTGCCGTTAATGGCCCCGGTGAGGCTTCTGATGCCGACCTGGGCGTTGCTTGTGGACGTGGTCAGGCCCTGCTCTTTTCGCATGGCCAGATCATTGGTAAAGTAGCTGAGGATCAAATTGTCGACGCGCTTATGGCCGAGGTCGACAAACTTATTGAGGAGAAATAAATGACCCGAGCAATGTATATGTCTAAGCTCTATGCGCCGACGCTTAAAGAGGATCCGGCCGACGCCGAGCTTGCAAGCCATCGCCTGCTGCTTCGTGCCGGTATGATTCGCAAGGAGGCCGCCGGTCTCTATTCCTATCTGCCGCTCGCGTGGCGCTCGATTCGTAAGATCGAGAACATCGTGCGCGACGAGATGGACGCCGCCGGCGCCCAGGAGCTCATGATGCCCATTATGGTCGATGCCGAGCTGTGGCGTGAGTCCGGCCGCATCGATGCCTATGGCAAGGAGCTTGTGCGCTTTGACGACCGTCATGGTCGCGAGTTCGTGCTGGGCCCCACCCACGAGGAGACCGTCACGGCCCTGGTGCGCAATGAGCTGCGTTCCTACAAGCAGCTGCCTGTCAATCTGTACCACATTCAGGACAAGTTCCGCGATGAGTTCCGTCCCCGCTTTGGCCTGATGCGCGGCCGCGAGTTCATCATGAAGGACGCCTACAGCTTCTCTGCCACGCAGGAGAGCCTGCAGGAGGAGTATGACAAGATGAAGCAGGCCTACGCCAACATCTGCGAGCGCTGCTACATCAAAGCTCTACCCGTTGTCGCCGACTCCGGCGAGATCGGCGGCGACACCTCCGTCGAGTACATGGCTCTGGCTGACGCCGGCGAGGCCTCGCTCGTCTACTGCGACGATTGCGGCTTTGCTGCCGATGACGAGGCTGCAAGCACCAAGGTCGTCGTGACCGAGGGCCCCGGCGACGGCACGCTTACCAAGGTCGAGACTCCGGGTATGGGTTCCATTGAGGCCGTCGCCAAGTTCTTTGGCTTCCCCGAGAACGGCACGCGCAAGTCCCTGGCTCTCATCGACGCCGAGGGTAAGCCGGTTGTGGCCATTGTCCCGGGCGATCATGAGCTCAACGACTGCAAGGCCGAGCACGTCTTTGGCAAGGGCTATCGCATGATGACCGACGAGGAGCTCCAGACCTACGGGCTGCATAAGGGCTTTATCGGACCGGTTAACCTGCCCGAGGGCATTCGTCTGGTCTGCGAGGAGAGCCTGCGCGAGTCCAAGCAGGGGGCCTGTGGCGCCAACGAGGTCGACTATCACTTTACCGGTGCCTGCCCCGAGCGCGACTTTACCGTCGATGAGTGGGCAGATCTGGTCACCGTCGTTGCCGGCGATCCCTGCCCGCACTGCGGCAAGCCGCTCTCTGCTGCCCGCGGCATCGAGGTCTCTCAGGTGTTCCAGCTGGGCACCAAGTACTCCGAGGCCATGGGTGCCACCTTTATGGACGAGGACGGCAAGGAGAAGCCGCTCATCATGGGTTGCTACGGCGTTGGTGTGTCCCGCTCGCTTGCTGCCGTCGTGGAGCAGCACAACGACGAACATGGCATCGTCTGGCCGGTCTCCGTCGCCCCGTACGAGGTCGCGGTGATTCCGCTCGATCCCAAGAAGGAGGAGTGCGCTAACGTTTGCGATCAAATCGTCGAGGGCCTGTGCGCCGAGGGTATCGAGGTTGTCGTCGATGACCGTGATGAGCGTCCCGGCTTTAAGTTTGCCGATAACGACCTCATGGGCTTCCCGTATCAGGTCGTTCTGGGTAAGCGTGGCCTCAAGAATGGCACGGTGGAGCTCAAGGACCGTGCCACGGGCGAGCGTGAGGACGTGGCGATCGACGAGGTCGTCGCCAAGGTTGCCGAGCTTGTGAAGGCGGCACGCCGTTAATCGACGATTTCGCTTGTAGTTCGATATACGGGACGGCCCCGCATTTCTCCAGATCGGGGAGATGTGGGGCCGTCCTTTTATCTTGTGGCATCCTCGATATCTGAAAGAAAAACCCCACAGCCCATATGAGCTGCGGGGTTTTCTTGTGCCTCCGATGCGAAATAAATCGCTCAGATATTACTGATAATCGACGACGTCGATCCAGTTCTTCAGGAACTCATCGTTCACGTTGCGCTTTCGAGCGAGCTCGGAAGCGGCGACGATGCTCGTCCACTGACGCACGACCTGCATGGGCATGTCGGCGCGGTCGCAGTAGAGCTCCAGGTAGGCCTCAGCCTGATCCTTGCTGTTGAGGGCAAAGAGCAGGTAGGTGGTGGCAACGTCGGCAGCAGGGGAGCCCTGGGTGGCGTGTGCCCAGTCGCACACATAGAGCTGGCCGTCGTCGCCGACGATGACGTTGGAGGGGTTGAAGTCGCCGTGGCAGACCTTGAACTCCTTGGTCATGCCGTCCAGACGCTCCTGAAGGTTGTAGCGCGTGGTGGCATTGAGCTGATCAAGGCTGTCGATCATGCGGGCGTACTTGTCGCGCTGACGGTTGAGCAGCGGGGAGGTGTAGCCGTGGATCTCGATCTGGAGGTCGACGAACATCTCGAGGTACTCACCAAAGCGCTGGGGCTCGGCAGTCATCTTCTCGGCAAGGGTGGTGCCCGGAACCTTCTCGGTCACGAGCGCCCAGCCGTTGGCGTTCTCGAGCTGGGAAACCTCGAGCGCCTTGGGGCTGCGGATGCCGCACTCATTGATGCGGGCAAGATTCAAAGCCTCGTTGAACACGTCGGAGACCGGCTTGGTCTCGTTAAAGACCTTGACAATCTTGTCGCCCAGGTCGTAAACGACCTTGTTGCCACGGCGGACGAGCTCGGTCTTGGAATCGGGTAGCAGCATGGTTGCATCCTTTCAACGATGCGATAGAAGCGACGGCGGGGGTGTGTGAAACACCCGTGCACCCCCGCCGTTAAAAACCGTGCTAAAACTAGCAGACGGCGTAGTCCTGAGGCTCGCGGCCGTAGTAGGCGTCCAGGTAGAGCTCCTTGATCTCGCTCATGAGCGGGTAGCGCGGGTTGGCGCCGGTGCACTGGTCGTTGAATGCCTGCTCGGTCATCTCGTCGAGGGTATCGAGGAAGTACTGCTCGTCAACACCGTAGTCGGCGATGGTCTTCTTGACACCGATGAAGTCCTTGAGCTCCTCGAGCTTCGTGATGAAGTTCTCGAAGACCTCCTTGTCGTCCTTGCCCTCGATGCCGCAGTACTTGGCCATCTCGGCGTAGTTGTGCAGCGCGTTGGGGTAAGGATACTGGGAGAACGTGCCCATCTTGACGGGAGCCTCGGCGGCGTTGTAGCGCATGACGCGTGTCAGGATGACGGCGTTTGCGAGGCCGTGGGGCAGGTGATGGAAAGCGCCGAGCTTGTGAGCCATGGAGTGGTTGAGGCCCAGGAAGGCGTTGGCGAAGGCCATACCGGCCATGCAGGAGGCGTTGTGCATCTCCTCGCGGGCGTGCGGGTCCTTGGCGCCGTTCGTGAAGCTGGAGGGCAGGTTCTCGAAGACGAGCTTAGCAGCGCGCTCGGAGAGGCCCTTGGTGTAGTCGGAAGCCATGATGGAGACGTAGGACTCGATGGCGTGGGTCATGACGTCGATGCCGGAGGCAGCGGTCAGGCCGCGCGGGGCGGTCATGCAGTTGTCGGCGTCGACGATAGCCATGTTGGGGAGCAGCGCGTAGTCGGCGAGCGGCCACTTGATGCCGGTCTCCTTGTCGGTGATGATGGCGAACGGCGTGCACTCAGAGCCGGTACCCGAGGAGGTCGGGACGGCGACGAAGTAGGCCTTCTTGCCCATCTCGGGGAAGGTGAAGATACGCTTGCGGATGTCCATGAAGTCCATGGCCATGTCCTCAAACTTGCACTCGGGGTGCTCGTACATCATCCACATGATCTTGCCGGCGTCCATAGCGGAGCCACCGCCGACGGCGATGATGACGTCCGGCTCAAAGAGGGCCATCTGCTTGGCGCCGCGACGTGCGCACTGCAGCGACGGATCGGGCTCGACGTCGTAGAAGCAGTCGTGGGCGATGCCCATCTCGTCGAGCTTGGCCTCGATGGCGCGGGTGTTGCCATTCTTGAAGAGGAACTGGTCGGTGACGATGAAGGCGCGCTTCTTGCCCATGACGTTGCCCAGCTCGTCGAGGGCGACGGGCGTGGAACCCTTCTTGAAGTAGACCTTCTCGGGAGCGCGGAACCACAGCATGTTCTCACGGCGCTCGGCCACAGTCTTAACGTTGATCAAGTGCTTCACCCCAACGTTCTCGGAGACGGAGTTGCCGCCCCAGGAGCCGCAGCCCAAGGTCAGAGACGGCTTCATGCCAAAGTTGTACAGGTCACCGATGCCACCGTGCGAGGACGGGGTGTTGATGACGATACGGCAGGCCTTCATGACGTGCTCGAACAGGCTGATCTTCTCGGCCTGGGCGGGGTGCACGTACAGAGAGGCGGTGTGGCCCGGGCCACCGGCGAGCACCAGGTGCTCGGCCTTGTCGACGGCCTCCTGGAAGTCCTTGGCGTGGTACATGGCCAAGACCGGGGAGAGCTTCTCGTGGGAGAACTCCTCCTTGGCGGGGTCGGTGGAGGTGACCTCGGCGATCAGGATCTTGGTCTTGGCGGGAACCTCGATGCCGGCGAGCTCGGCGATCTTGGCGGCGGCCATGCCGGGGATGCGGTGATCGAGAGCGCCGTTCTTGAACATGGCGGCACGCAGGGCCTCCATCTCGGCACCCTGCTTGACGAAGTAGCAGCCGCGCTTCTGGAACTCGGCCTTGACCTGGTCATAGATGGTGTCGATGACGGTCACGGACTGCTCGGAAGCGCAGATCATGCCGTTGTCGAAGGTCTTGGAGTGGATGATGGAGTTGACGGCGAGCAGCACGTCGGCGGTGTCGTCGATGACGACCGGGGTGTTACCGGCGCCAACGCCCAGGGCGGGCTTGCCCGAGGAGTAAGCGGCCTTGACCATGCCCGGGCCACCGGTGGCGAGGATGATGTCGACGTCGCGCATGACCATGTTGGTCAGCTCGATGGAGGGGACATCGACCCAGCCGATGATGCCCTCGGGGGCGCCGGCCTTGACGGCGGCGTCAAGCACGAGCTTGGCGGCGGCGATGGTGCACTTGGCGGCAGCCGGGTGCGGGGAGATGATGATGGCGTTGCGGGTCTTCAGGCAGATCAGCGTCTTGAAGATCGCGGGGGAGGTGGGGTTGGTCGTCGGGATGACGGCGCCCACGATGCCGATGGGCTCGGCGATCTTGGTGATGCCGTAAGCCTCGTCGCGCTCCAGGACACCACAGGTCTTGGTGTTCTTGTAAGCGTTGTAGATGTACTCTGCGGCGTAGTGGTTCTTGATGACCTTGTCCTCAAGAACGCCGCGGCCGGTCTCCTCGATGGCCATCTTCGCCAACGGGATACGAGCCTTGTTGGCGGCCATGGCGGCCTCATAGAAGATCTTGTCGACCTGCTCCTGCGTGTACGTAGCAAAAAGCGCCTGGGCCTCTCGCATCTGAGCGAGCTTAGCCTCAAGCGCCTCTACGTTGTCCACAATTGCGGGAGTAGTGTTTTCCGGTGACTTTTTCACCATTTGTGTCTCCTTGCGATCGGAGATTTACCCTACGCCTTGCATGATAGCAAGAAATTATTCGGTGAACGGTAAGATTCCCGTAAAAGGCACACTAAAACGCTTCAACCAAATGAAACGATTCAACTAAA
>WGSQ01000090.1 GCA_014871605.1 Collinsella sp.
GGGCTGTTTGTGGCGAGCGTGCTGTGGTTTGAGGCCGCGGCGTCGATGCTCGAATACGACAAGGTACTCGCACTGTTGGGCAACGCCGCGCCGGTGATCGCGCTCATGATCTCGATGTGCATGCGGCTTATCCCACAGTTTTTGCGCCGCGGCCGCACGGTGCTGGCGGTGCAGGACGCGATCGATGTGCCGGGGCGTGCGCCCACCGATCCCGTGCGATCGCACCTGCGGGCGTCGAGCGTGCTGATGGGCTGGGGCATGGAAGATTCGCTTGAGCGCGCGGATGCCATGCGCTCGCGCGGGTGGGGTGCCGCGACGCGTCGCACGACGTACACGCGGTATCGGCTGGGGCGCAGCGACGCTGCCGCGCTGGTTGGGCTTGCGCTGTTTGGCGTGGCCACGGCGGCAGTGGCGTGGGCCGCGACGACGCAGTATTCGTTTTACCCGCAGCTTTCGGTGCCTGCGCCGTGGCTGGGCTATGCCGTGTATGCTGTTTGGATGGTGCTGCCCTGTGTGTTGCATGCGATCGATGAGAAGAGGTTCGGCTGATGACTCGGTTGGATAGGGGCCCGGCCTCACGCGCGGCGTGCGGCTCGGATATGCCGGCGATTGAGGTGCGGAGCCTGAGCTTTGCCTACCCCGGGGCTGATGCTGCGGTGCTCGAGGGGCTCGACTGGTCTGTTCCCCAAGGTGCATTTGCGCTGCTTGTTGGCGGTACCGGATCGGGTAAGTCGACGCTGCTGTCGTTGCTCAAGCCCGAGATTGCTCCGGCGGGCGAGCGCGCTGGCGAACTGCTCGTGCTGGGCGAGAACGTTGCCGACATGGACGTGCGCGCGTCTGCGGAGCGCGTGGGCTACGTGTTCCAGGATCCCGAGAACCAGATTGTGTGCGAGACCGTGTGGCACGAGATGGCGTTTGGACTAGAGAATCTGGGTGTGTCGCGCGACGAGATGCGCCGCCGTGTTGCCGAGACCAGCTATTTCTTTGGTCTGGAGGACTGGCTTCATCGCGATACCGATACGCTTTCGGGTGGCCGCAAGCAGCTGCTGTCGCTTGCCGCCGTCCTGGCGCTGCGTCCGCGTGTGCTGTTACTCGACGAGCCCACGTCTCAGCTCGATCCCGTTGCCGAGAAGAATTTTCTGCACGCGCTGTTTCGCGTGAACCGTGAGCTGGGCTGCACGGTTGTTGTGGCTACGCATCAACCGCGGCCGATGCTCGAGTATGCGACGTGTGCGTACCGGATTGAGGGCGGTCGCGTGCGCGAGGTGACGGATATGGCTTCTTTGGGGCGCCGAGAATCGCTGTTTTCCGATGACATGTTGGGGTGGGGTGCCATCCGATGTGCAAAAAACGGAGTATTCAGCAGGCGTGAGGACAATTTGGGCTCTCTGGAGCCACCCGGGGACGTATCGAGCGCGAAAAAAAGTTCGGAATTGGACAAATCGTCCGAATTTGTGGCGCAAACGTCGCTCGAGAACGGCTCGGAAGCCCTCCCGCGCACGGATGGAGGCAGAATACTCCAAAAAATGCACGGCGGGTCGGCTACCACCCTGTCGGAAGGCTGGTTTCGCTACGACCGCGTGGGCGGTTGGGTGCTGCGCGGGCTCGATGTGACGTTTTCAGCCGGCGCGGTGCATGCGGTCGTGGGCGGAAACGGCTGCGGCAAGTCGACGATGCTCTCGGTGCTGGCCAAGACGGCTAAGCTGCAGCGTGGCCGCATGGTGCGTGGGACGGCTTCGGCGGCGCTGCTGCCACAGAATCCCAAGGCATTGCTGGTCGCCGAAACGGTGCGCGACGAGCTGATGGAATGGGCTTCGACCTGCGGATACGACGAGGCCGCAGCACAGGAGCAGACAGCGCGCCTGGGTCTGGCGGGCTTGGAGGCGCGTCACCCGTACGATCTTTCGGGCGGTCAGCGCCAGCTGCTTGCGTTGGCAAAGCTGCTATTGATTGGTCCGGAGCTGCTGCTGCTTGATGAGCCCACCAAGGGCCTTGACCTGGCAAGTCGCTGCATTATCGCCCGAGCCTTGCGCGAGCATGCGCAGGCTGGCGGCACCGTTGTCATTGCCACGCACGACCTAGACTTTGCCGAGCAGGTGTCCGACGATGTCGCCATGATGTTCGACGGCGAGATCGCCTGCATGGAGCCTCCGGCAGATTTCTTTGCCGACAACGTGTTCTACAGGGCGTGATGCGATGACGGATCATCGCGCCTCGCGCCTACTCACAAAAATGGAGATCCCGCTGCTCCTGGCGGTGCCGGCAGTGATGACTGCGGCGTTGCTGGCGGGCATTGAGCAGGCGGCGCTTGCCATGCTTGTCGTGGTGGCGCTCGTGCTTGCACTGTTTTTTGCGGGCTACGAGGCGTCGCGCCCGGGCTTGCGCCAGATTGTGCCAACGCTGGTTCTGGCGGCGTTGGCCGCGGCGGGCCGCATCTTGTTCGGCCCCATTCCCGACTTTAAACCCGTGAGCGCCATCGCCATTATCGCCGGGGCGACGCTCGGTCGTCGTAACGGCTTTATGGTCGGCGCGTTGGCAGCGCTGACCAGTAATTTCTTTTTTGGACAGGGTATGTGGACGCCATGGCAGATGTATGCCTGGGGTCTGGTGGGCTATGTTGGCGGCGTGCTGGCGCATGTGGGCGCGTTTGACCGCGCCGATGGAACTGTGCGAATGCCGGCGCTGTTGACCTACGGCTTTGCGTCGGGCCTGCTGTATGGCGTCGTGATCAACGCGTATGACATCATCGGTTTTGTGCAGCCGCTCACGTGGGCGGGCGCCGTGGCGCGTCTTGCTACCGCCGTACCGTTCGATATCACGCACGGACTCGCGACCTGCGTGTTTTTGGCCGCCCTGTACAAGCCCTGGTGTCGCCGCATCAACCGAGTCGTCGTGAAATACGGACTGTAGGGCATTTCGCGTTTCCTCACGAACTTGCGGTGGAATAGTTCTCGTTTTTGGCTATTTGCTGCCCAAACAGGAACTATTCCACCGCAACTTATAGGGGGAGAGGGGTCACATGATCTGTTTTCCTCTGTCCCCCAGGAATTGCTTGGCGCTAGAGCTCTAGCGTGAGGGTGACGGGGCAGTGGTCGCTGCCGAAGATGTCGCCGCGGATGCCGGTGTCGCGAACGTTGGCGGCGATTGCGTCGCTTACCAGGAAGTAGTCGATGCGCCAGCCGGCGTTGTTCTTGCGGGCATTAAAGCGATAGCTCCACCAGCTGTAGACGCCCTCAACGTCCGGATTAGCCGTGCGCCAGGTATCGGTAAAGCCGGCGTTGAGCAGCTCGGTAAACTTACCGCGCTCTTCGTCCGAAAAGCCTGCGTTGCCGCGGTTGGACTTGGGGTTCTTAAGGTCGATCTCTTCGTGCGCCACGTTAAAGTCGCCGCAGGTTACGACGGGCTTGCCGGTTTCGTGCTCAAGCGCGCCCAAAAAGCCGCGATAGGCATCGTCCCAGGCCATACGCACGTCGATGCGCGCGAGCTCATTTTGCGCGTTGGGCGTATAGACGTCGACAAACCAAAACTTGTCGAACTCGAGCGCACAGACGCGGCCCTCGGTTGCGGCTTGGGCAACGAGCTCGGCGGCCTCGCCCTCGCCGGCGTAGGGCAGCAGCGCGTCGGCGCGCAGCACGCGTAGCGGCTCCTGGCGGCTAAAGACCGCGGTGCCCGAATAGCCTTTGCGCTCGGCGTAGCTCCAGGTTTGGTGATAGCCGGGCAGGTCGATATCGACCTGGCCCTCCTGCAGCTTGGTCTCCTGCAGCGCCAGGATATCGACGTCGAGTTCTTGCGCGATCTGGATAAAGCTCGGGTCCTTTTTGAGCACGGCGCGCAGGCCGTTGACGTTCCACGAGGCGAAAGTGTAAGTCTGAGGCATGGTGTCCTTTCGACGGGGTTGGCAGGCTTAAGATTAGCGCAACAGGGGCGGGGTGGGCTCCGTGCATGCTGACTTAAAGGCCGCATGCTGGGACGTCGCTCAACGCTGCCCGACTAACAAGGACGGAGGACTCATATGACGCAGGCAATATCGGACCCCAGGCAGGCCTCCGCCGCGCTGGCGGATCTGTTTGACACCCACAAGCGCGTGGTCTTCTTTGGCGGCGCTGGTGTTTCCACGGCAAGTGGCATCCCCGATTTCCGCAGCGTGGACGGCCTGTATCACCAGCAGTTTGCCTATCCGCCCGAGACCATGCTGTCGCATAGCTTTTACGAGGCACATCCTGCGGAGTTCTTCGACTTTTACCGCACCAAGATGATCGCGCTTAACGCTAAGCCTAACCGCTGCCACACCAAGCTGGCCGAGCTGGAGCGCGCCGGCAAGCTCGACGCCGTGGTGACGCAAAATATCGACGGTCTGCACCAGGCGGCCGGCTCGCAGCGCGTGTTCGAGCTGCACGGATCGGTCCATCGCAACATTTGCCAGTCGTGCGGCGCGGTCTATAGCGCCGAGTGGATTTGCTCGCGCGAGCACGAGGACGCCGCGGGCGTGCCTGTGTGTCCTGCGTGCGGCGGGCGCATCAAGCCCGATGTGGTGCTCTACGAGGAGCCGCTCGATGAGCATGTGCTGACCGGTGCCGTTGCCGCCATCGCCGCGGCCGATGCCCTCATTGTGGGTGGGACCTCGCTCGTGGTGTATCCGGCGGCGGGCCTTACGCGTTACTTTACCGGCGATACGCTGGCCATATGCAACCTTGCTCCCACCGATCAGGATGCAAATGCCGACCTGCTGATTTCTTGCGACATCGCGGCCGCGTTTGCGTTCTAGCCCGCGCGCGCGGATACAATAGAAAGACTGAGTGCAAAGCGACCCCGCCGCCAGCTCCCCAAGCTCGGCGGCGTGGGCATTTTAGGAGGATGTTCATGGCGAACGACAGCAAGACATGGCGGTGCGGAAAGTATGAGCTCAGCTTTGACCGTCCGCGCATCATGGGCGTCCTCAACGTGACGCCCGATTCGTTTAGCGATGGCGGGGAGCACTTCGACCCCGATGCCGCCATCGAGTACGGCCTGGCGATGCTCGACGCCGGCGCCGACATCATCGACGTGGGCGGCGAGTCCACGCGCCCCGGCTTTACCCCGGTCAACCCCGACGAGGAGGCTCGCCGCGTGCTGCCCGTGGTGCGTGCGCTGGCCAAGGAGGGCGCCATCGTCTCGATCGACACGCGTCATGTGGCGGTTGCCAAGGCGGCCGTGCTCTGCGGCGCCTCGATCGTCAACGACGTGACCGGCTTCACCGATCCCAAGATGGTCGAGTTCGTTAAGACGAGCACTTGCGGCGTCATCGTGATGCATGCCGGCGAGGTCGCCGCGCCCGTCCGCACGCACGCAACGGTGCAGCTCGATACCTCGGCAGCGGCGTTTGTTGCCGAGAAGGCGCGCGAGGCGGCTGCCGAGGCCGCGCGTGAGGCCGAGAAGCCGGCTCGCCGCCGTCGCGGCAAGTTGCTGGGCGAGCCTAAGCCGGAGGCCAAGCTTCCGGGCGGCGTGGTGCAGCCCTCGTTGCCGTTTGGCGAACCGGAGCCCACGTCCGAGCCTGCAAGCGAGCAGGAGACGCCGGCCGCCGAGCAGGCTGCTGCCGCCGAGACCGTCGCGCCCGCGCCCGAGGCCGCGCCCGCAGCCACCGAGGCCGCATCGGAGTCCAATGACCGCCTGGCCGCCATGATGCGCCGCAGTGCCCGCCGTGAGGAGGCCTATGTGCCCACCTCGCAGCTCCGCCGCTTTACCCTGCCCGATTCGGCGCCCATCATGCGCCGCGTCATGGGCTTTCTGTCCGACCAGGCCCGCACGCTCATCCATGCCGGCGTGTCGCGCGACCGCATCTGCATCGATCCTGGCCCGGGCTTTGGTAAGTCGGCTAACGAGGACATCGTCATCCAGCGCGAGACTGCCAAGATGGCGTCGCTGGGCTACCCGCTCATGTGCGCCGTGTCGCGCAAGCGCTTTGTGGGCGCCGTCTCGGGCGTGACCGAGGCCGCCGAGCGCGATGCCGCCACGTTTGGCGTGTGCCTGGGCGCCATCCAGGCCGGTGCCAACATCGTGCGCGTGCACGACGCCGCGGGTTTTGCGCAGTTCCTGAACGGTTACTGGGCGGTTGCCAAGCCGCAGCCGCGCCGCGCGTTTGTGGCCGTGGGCTCCAACCTGGGGCATCGCTGCGACAACATCCGCGCCGCACGCGAGATGATCGCCGAGATTCCACTCACCTGCGTGTCCAACTCCTCCAAGATTTACGAGAGCGAGCCGGCCTACGAGACGCGCCAGGACGCGTTTGCCAACGCCGTCATCGAGATCAAGACCGAGCTGGCGCCGCTGGTGCTGCTCGATGAGCTCATGAAGATCGAGGCCGAGCTGGGGCGCGACCGCTCCAAGAAGGCCAAGGCCAACGGTCCGCGCACCATCGACCTGGACCTGCTGTGGATGGATGGCGAGACCCACGGCGGCAAAAAGCTGCGCCTGCCGCATCCTCTCATTGGCGAGCGCGACTTTGTGCTGGTGCCGCTCGAGGACCTGATGCACGACCCGGCGCGGTTCTTCCGCTACAACGGTGTCGAGGTCAAGGAGCCCGAGGACCGCGTGGGCCATATCGTTGGCGAATTGGGGCGTATGTAGATGATCGAGATGAATGCTGTTGCCGCCGGCACCGAGCTCGACGCGGCGCGTAACGCGGGCCGCGAGGGCGTGTCCGCGGGCTGGTGCGCGTGGAGCGCGGGCGATGCTTCGCTGACGTTTTCGCTGGTCGTGCGTCCGGATGTGAATATGCACGCCTTCCACGGCCTGCCGTTTGTGGCCGCGATGGGCATGATGGATGCGCTTGTGGGCACAGTGTCGACGCCGGGCCTGGGCCTTGCCGGCAAGGTGGGTATCCGGTGGCCGAGTGATATCGTGTGCGGTGCGCCTGCGTTTGAGACGTCGCTCGCGCGTGTTGCCGTGAACGGCGGTGCCGGTGCCGCGGGCATGTTCGGTGCCGTGACGGTGGATATTGAGCGTTCGGCGTTGAGCGAGCTTGGTGTGGACGTAGCTGACGAAGCGCTGGTCGAGGCGTTGGCCGTCGCCGTGCTGACCCGTGTGGACACCTGGGCGGTTGTTGCCAACACGCCACAAGGCGCCGCAGGGCCGCTGGCTCCCGTGCTGGGCGAGTATTTCGACATGGTACCGCTGCTGGGCCGCCAAGTTGCGGCGGTGTCGCCCAACGGCTTGCCGCTTGCGGTCGGTGTGTTTGCGGGCCTGGACATCTGGGGCCGCGCGACCATCAAGACCGATGCCGGCGAGCAGGAGTTTCCGCCCGAGGCCGTACGAATTCGCGGGCTGTAGCGCGAGGCACCAGCGCTCAAAGACAACGATGACAACAAGACCCTCCTCGGCCTGCGCCGGGGAGGGTTTCGCCTATCTGGGGAATGGGTTGCCAGCGCCCTATTCCTCAAAACTGAAAA
>WGSQ01000091.1 GCA_014871605.1 Collinsella sp.
CGCTGCGGAGTGTTTTCAAAACCAAGCCCGGCCCCGACCTGCGTTGACACAGCTGGCGGTTCTTGGGCATCGCTTGCTGGTGGGGTTCCTTGTCTGAGTTGGACTTAGTTGGTGGGACCACTCGTCTCGGTCGCTGTCCCGCACCGTTCCGGCGCGGGAGGCGCGCCGCTGCGGGAGTGCTAGTCGGTCATTGTTGGCGCCGAAGCACCGTCCCGCCCCAGCATCGATCTTAGCTTCTCAAAGCTTTCCTCGCTCAGGCAGTGCTCCATGTGGCAGCCCTCTTGCGACGCCACCTCGGCCGATACGCCTGCATCCTCCAAAAGCCCCACGAAAAAGCAGTGGCGCTCCCACATTTGGCGCGCGACCTCCAGACCGCGCTCTGTCAGATGAACATCTCGTTTGCCCATTTCGACATAGCCGTTGCTTTCCAGCGTCGCCATGGCCTTGGAAACGCTCGCCTTGGTTACGCCGAGGTACTCCGCAACGTCGATCGAGCGCACGATGCCCTGACGTTCCGACAGAACGTAGATCGATTCGAGATAGTCTTCTCCGGATTCACGTAGGGCCATGGGCCGCCTTTCGCGATGATTGCTAGTTAGCCTTTGGATACTTTCCACCGCTTACTTTACCGCAAAAGTTGCCCATGTCTTACTACTTTGCCTAAAAGTTAGCCGTGTTTCACAAAACGTGCGGGACGAAAACAAAATGGGAACGCCCCGCAAGGAGTGTCCCCAAGTGCCGAGCCGCAGCTATAACAGTCCAAAGTGCTTCGCGGCGTTGTAGATTCCGTCGTCGTCCACGGCGGTCGTCACATAGGTCGCTGAAGCTTTCACCGTGTCCTGCGCGTTGCCCATGGCCACACTTGTGCCCACGGCCGAGAACATCGACAGGTCGTTCTCGCCGTCGCCAAAGGCAATCGCCTCGCTCGCGTCGATACCAAGCCGCTCGAGCGTCGCCGCCACGCCCAGGTCCTTGCCGCCGTTAGCGGGAATAATGTCGCAGAACAGGTCGCACCAGCGCGTGGTGAGCGAATGCGACACGGCGTCGGTCACGATATGTTCGTCGGCCGGGTCCACAAAGGCGCAGAACTGGTAGACCGGTGCGTCAAAGGCGTGCTCAAACGGCTCCTCGTGGTAGACGATTCCCGCGTTGCTGCCAGCCGTCACCACGCGCTCGGACAGGCGGTTCACAAACGAGTTCTCGCCCTGCATGCACAGCGAGTCATAGCGCCCCTGCGCCACCTGGTCCACAATCACCGCAACGTCGTCCAGATCGATCGGACAGCTGCGGTAAACCCCCTCGGCATCAAAACAGTGCTGACCCGAGAGCGTAATGTACGCATCCCAGCCCAGGTCGAACAGCCAGTCCGGCATCTGGTAGGTCGGGCGACCCGTGGCGATCACGCATGCGATCCCCTGCTCGTGAAAGCTGTCGAGCACCTGCTGCGCCGACGCCGGAATCCGGTGGGTCTTAAAGCTCAGCAGCGTGCCGTCGATATCGAAAAACGCGGCTTTGATCATCCTCGTCTACTCCTCGCCCTCGAGCTTTTCGCTCGCCTCGAGCCACGCCATCTCCAGCTCGTCCATGGCGGCGTGAGCCTCGTCGATCTTTGCCTGCTGCTCGCCGAGCGCCGTGTAGTTGGTGGGATCGACTTGGGCCATTGCTGCCTCGGCCTCCTCAACGCGGGCGCGCTGCGTCTCCATCTTGCGCTCGAGCGAACTCACCTCGCGGCGGAGCTTCTGGCGCTCGGCGTTGGACAGGCCGTTGGGCTGACCGCTCGACTTGGGCTTTTCGGCCGCAGCTGCCGCGGCACCGGTGTCAAACGTGCCGGTCTTGGCGCTCGGCGCGCCCACGGGCTCGCCCTCGGCGGTGGCGTTGCACAGGCGCAGGTACTGGTCCACGCCACCGGGCATATGCGTCAGGTGGCCGTCGAGCAGCGCCCACTGCTGGTCGGTCACGCGCTCCATCAAAAAGCGGTCGTGCGTCACCAGGATCAGCGTGCCGGGCCAGCCGTCGAGCAGATCCTCGACAATCGCCAGCATGTCGGTATCCAGGTCGTTGCCGGGCTCGTCCAGGATGAGCACGTTGGGCTCGTCCAGGATTGTCAGTAGCAGCGACAGGCGACGGCGCTGGCCGCCCGAAAGATCGCCGATGCGACTCCAGAGCTGCTGCGTCGTAAAGCCCAGACGCTCGCAGAGCTTCTCGGGCGAAGTCTCCTTGCCGTCGATGACGTAGTACTTCTTATAGTTGCTGAGCACCTCTCGGATCGTGTCGCCCATGTAGGGTTCGAGCTCCTCGAGCTGCTGCGACAGCACGCCAAAGCGCACTGTCTGGCCAATCTTCACGCGGCCGCGCGTGGGCGCAATTTTGCCCTGGATCACATCAAGCAGCGTCGACTTGCCAGCGCCATTCTCGCCCAAAAGACCATAGCGGTCGCCCGCACCAATGAGCCAGGTCACGTCGGAGAGCACCTGCTTGGGCGCGCCATCGGCATCCGCATAGCCGGCGTCCACGTCGACCACATCGATAACCTGCTTGCCTAGGCGGCTCACGGCGAGGCGCTTGAGCTCCAGCTCGTCACGCACGGGCGGCACGTCGGCAATCAGCTCGCGAGCGGCATCAACGCGAAACTTGGGCTTAGTGGAACGCGCCTGGGCGCCGCGGCTCAGCCACGCGAGCTCCTTGCGCGCCATGTTGCGACGGCGCTCCTCGGTAACCGCGGCCATGCGGTCGCGCTCCACGCGCTGCAGGATATATGCGGAGTAGCCGCCCTCGAAGGGATCGACTTGGCCGTCGTGGACCTCCCACATACTGGTGCAGACCTCGTCCAAGAACCAGCGGTCGTGCGTGACCACGAGCATCGCGCCCTGGCCGCGCTGCCAGCGGGCCTTTAAGTGACGCGCGAGCCAGTTGATGGTGCGCATGTCCAGGTGATTGGTGGGCTCGTCGAGCATGAGCACGTCGTAGTCGCCGATCAGCAGGCGCGCGAGGTCCACGCGACGGCGCTGGCCGCCCGAAAGCTCGCCAACCGTGCCCTCCCAGGGCACATCGCTAATAAGACCGGCGAGAATCTGGCGCGTGCGGGGGCTCGACGCCCACTCGTACTCGGGGACGTCACCCACAACGGCATGATGCACGGTGTCGGTATCGACCAGCTGGTCCTTTTGGCCGAGTAGACCGATCGTGGTGCCGCGACGGTGCGTCACGCGGCCGTCGTCGGGCTCCAACGTGCCGGCGAGCACGCTCAGCAGCGTCGACTTACCGTCGCCGTTTTTACCGACAATACCAATGCGGTCACCCTCGCCCACGCCGAGCGTAACGCTATCGAAAATATGCTTGGTGGGAAACTCTAGGCTGACGGAATCGCACCCCAAAAGAATCGCCATATGCCCTGCTCCTTCGTAGAAATTCAACGTTGTCCATGATAGCAGCGAAAAGGCGGGGCGCACACGACACAAAAAGGCGGGCCATCTCCCACAAGAGATGACCCGCCTCTCCAATCAGTCCCGTGGCGACCGTGGCCACCGCGGGCCTCAAGCATGTCCCGGACTAGGAGAACATGCCGGTGAGGTAATCATTCAGCCGCTTGTCCTTGGGCCGTTGGAAAATCTCGTCAGTCTCGTCGTACTCGACCATATCGCCCATGTAGAAGAACGCCGTGCGGTTGGACACGCGCGACGCCTGCTCCATGTTGTGCGTCACGATAACGATGGCGCGGTCGGCCACGATCGATGACATGAGGTCCTCGATCGCCAGCGTCGAGATGGGGTCGAGCGCCGAGCAGGGCTCGTCGAACAAGATCACGTCGGGGTTGAGCGCCAGCGTGCGCGCGATGCACAGGCGCTGCTGCTGACCGCCCGAAAGCGCATGGGCGCTCTTGTCGAGCTTGTCCTTGACCTCGTCCCACAGCGCCGCGCCGCGCAGGCTCTCCTCGACCATGCGGTCGAGCTCGTCGCGGTCGGTGATGCCGTGGCGCTTAGGCGCAAACGTGATGTTGTCGCGAATGGACTTGCGGAACGGGTTGGGCTGCTGGAACACCATGCCAATGGAACGGCGCAGCTCGTAGGTGTTTTCGGTCTTGGTGTTCACGTTGCGCCCGCGATAGTTGATCTCGCCCTCCACGCGGCAGCCGCGAATCTCGCGATTCATGAGGTTGAGGCTACGCAAGAAGGTCGACTTACCGCAGCCCGAAGGCCCAATGAGCGCCGTGATCTCGCCCTTGTGGAAGTCGAGCGACGTATTGTGCAGTGCATGGTGGTCGCCATAGTACACGTTGACGTCCTTGGTGGAGAGCACGACCTCGTCGCTCACGGCCTTGCCGCTCACGCGCACGCGCTTCTCGCTCTCCCCCACGCTCGACAGGAAGTCCTGGGTCTCGGACGATGCCGCTTCGGTTGCGGGCGTTGCATTCATCTCGCTCATTCGGCCGTCATCCTTCTTGCCAGTTGCTTGCCCACGATACGGGCGACTACGTTAAACAGCAGCACGCAAATCATCAGCAGCGCCGCGGTGCCCCAAACAATCTGCTGGGCCTCGGGGCTGCCCTCGCCATAGATCTTGTAGATGTGCACGGCGAGCGACTCGCCGGGACGGAACACGTTCCAAGCGCAGGTGGGGCTCGACAGGTTAAAGCTCAAGAAGTTCAGGCGAACCGGCGAGCTCATACCCGAGGTAAAAAGCAGTGCTGCGGCCTCGCCAAACACGCGACCGGCCGAAAGCACGATGCCCGTCACGATGGCAGGCATGGCCTCGGGGATCAGGATGTGCAGCGTGGCCTCCCAGCGAGTGAGGCCCATGGCCAGGCACGCATCGCGCTGGGCCTGCGGCACGTCCTCGAGCGCCTGCTGGATCACGCGCACCAGGATGGGGATGTTGAACATGGTGAGCGCGACGGCGCCGGAGATGATGGAGTACTTCCAGCCCAGCTGCACCGAGAACACCAGAAAACCGAACATGCCGACAACGATGGAAGGCAGCGAGGACAGCGTCTCGATGGCGGTGGAGGCAATGTCGCGGACGGGTCCGTCGGGTGCGTACTCAACCAAAAAGACCGCGCCACCCAGGCTGATGGGCACCGAGATGATCAGGGTGATCAGCAGCAGGTAGAACGAGTCGAACAGCTGGTAGAGCACGCCGCCCTGCGTTCCGTTGGCGCGCGACGGCTCCGTGAGAAAGCCCGGCTGGAACAGCGTCGAGATACCCTCGAACAGGATATAGGCCACCATGGAGACGACGATGAGCATGACGATGGCGACGATCGCCGTCAACACGCCCGTGGCGAAGCGGTCCTGCTTTTGGACACGCCCGAGCCTCGCCTCGTCGATGTGGATACGCGTGCTAGCCACGAGCCTTCGCCCCCTTGCGGCCGATAAGGTGGATGATCAGGATGAAGATGAGACTCATGCCCATCAGCAGCAGGCCGAGCGCCCACAGAACATCGTCTTGGGCCGAGCCCTCGGCATAGACTGCCATGGACGTGGTGAGCGTGGTGGTGATGGTCGAAGCCGGCGACAGCAGCGACGTCGGCATGGCCTCGATGCCGCCGATGACCATGCGCACGGCGAGCGTCTCGCCAAAGGCGCGGGTCATGCCCAAGATAACCGCGGTCATGAGCGACGGCATGGCGGACTTGAGCACCACGTGCCAGATGGTCTGCCAGCGGGTGTAGCCCAGCGCGAGCGAGCCCTGGCGGTAGCCGTCGGGCACGGCGCGCAGGCCATCGACCGAAAGCGTGGTCATGGTCGGCAGGATCATGACGGCCAGCACGATGGCGCCGGGCAAGATGCCCAGGCCCGTGCTCACGTGGAAAACGCTCTTCATAAGACCGACGACCACGTGAAAACCGATCAGGCCAAAGACGACCGAGGGGATGCCGGTCAAAAGCTCAATGAGCGGCTGAAAGATCTTAGAGCCAAACTTAGGGCTAATCTCGACCGCAAAGATGGCAGAGCCGATGGCGATGGGCAGCGCGATAAGCGTGGAGAGCACCATGACCGCAAACGAGGTGACGATCAGGGGCAGGGCGCCGGTATAGGGCAGGCCGTTTTCGGCTGTGTTGGCCAGGTCCCACTTGGTGCCGGTGAAAAACTCGACGACCGAGACGCCGTCCTTGACAAAAGCCGAGAGGCCCTTTTGGGCGACCATAAAGATGAGCGCGGCAACGACAAGCGTCACGAGCGCTACGCACGCGCCCGTGACGCCCAGGCCCACGTTCTCAAGGTCGCGCTTTGGCAGCTGTTTTGCCATTGCAAACCTTTCCGGGGCGATTACTTATTTAGCAGAGACCTTGCCGCTGGCGTCCTTGACGACCTTCATGGCAGAGACGGGGATGAAGCCCTGCTCCTCGACGAGCTTGCCCTGGACGTCGTCGGAAAGCATGAACTCCAGGAAGGCCTTGGTGGCCTCGTCGGCGTCCTTGGAGCAGTACATGTGCTCGGTAGCCCAGATCTTGAAGGAGTCATCAGTGACATTCTTGCTCTTGGGCTCGACGCCCTCGACCTTGATGGCGTTGAACTTGGAGTCATCGAAGTGCGAGAAGTCGAGGTAGGAGATGGCGTTATCGGTGCTGCCCATCTGAGTCTGGACGTCGCCGGACTTGTCGAGCTCGGCGTCGCCCTTAAAGTCGACGGTCTCGTCGCCAAAGACGGCGGCCTCGAAGGTGGCGCGGGTACCGGAGCCGGCCTTGCGGTTGAGGACGACGATGGTGGCGTCGTCGCCGCCGACCTCCTTCCAGTTGGTAATCTGACCGGAGAAGATACCCTTGAGCTGCTCGAGGGACAGGTCGTCGACCTTGACGTTCTTGGAGACGACGGGGCCCATGCCCACGACGGCGACCTCGTGGTCGACGAGGTTCTTGACTTGATCGGCCTCAAGCTTGGTCTCGGCGAAGACGTCGGAGTTGCCGATGGTGACGGTGCCGGCGGCGACAGCGGTCAGGCCCTTGCCCGAACCGTTACCCGAGCCGGAGACGGAGACATCGGGGTTGGCGTCCATGAACTTCTCGGCAGCGGCCTCGACGAGAGCCTGGAACGAAGAGGCACCGTCGTAGGTCACCTCGCCGGAGACGGACTCGGCAGCAGCGGCGCTACCCTTGTCGGCGGCATCGGATGCGCCGGAGCCGCCGCACCCAACGAGACCGAGACCGACGATGCTGGCAAGACCACCAGCGAGGCCGAGGAACTGACGACGAGAATAAGCCTGATCGAGCATGATCTTCCTTTCATACATGCGATTCGCGGGCACCCTGCCCGCTTTGCTGTTTGGAAAGATACGGCCTCGATCGGGCAGTGCCCGCGCCAACTGCGGTTT
>WGSQ01000092.1 GCA_014871605.1 Collinsella sp.
CCATGTGGAAGTGCGCGCTCGACCCGGTTACGGGCAAGAAGCGCTACGAGGAGTCCCCCGCCGCCACCGAGGGCACTTGCACCATGTGTGGCAAGATGTGCGCCGTCCGCACCGTCAACAAGATCTTCGAGGGCACCACGATCGACCTCGGCATGGAGGACTAACCCTGTCGCCGCGGCCGCTTCTGGCGGCGAGCTGGTGCCTGTCAATTGTTGACTTGTGAACATTTACTTACACTTGCGTAGAGATTGCATCGCCCGCCCGGGTTCGGCATAGAGTCGGCCCGGGCATCTTTATAATGCTGGCTTAAAGACCCATTTGATTCCGACCGAACAAGGGAGCGAACATGGATCGTAGTAAGGTACCTGCCGTCCTGTCCATCGCGGGATCCGATTCCAGCGGTGGCGCCGGCATTCAGGCCGACATCAAGACCATCACGGCGCACCGCCTGTATGCCGAGACGGCCATCACCGCCATCACAGCGCAAAACACCCTGGGCGTTACCGCCGTGCAGGATATCTCGCCAGATATCGTAGCCGCGCAAATTGACGCCGTTTTTGACGATATCCGCCCCAGCGCCGTCAAGATCGGCATGGTTTCTTCTGTCGAGATTATCGAAGTCATCGCCGACCGCTTGAGCGCCTGGAACGCAACGAACGTGGTCGTCGACCCCGTCATGGTCGCCACCTCGGGCGCGCGGCTGATTGCCGAAGATGCCGCCGAGGCGCTCACCCGCCGCCTGTTCCCGCTAGCGACGGTTATCACGCCCAATATTCCCGAGGCCATGGCACTGCTCGACTATGAGGTCGACTCCGAGCGCACGCAGCAAAATGCTGCCATGCTCCTCACCCGCCGCTTTGGCTGCGCATCCCTCGTTAAGGGTGGGCATCTTGTCAACGAGGCCAACGATGTACTGGCCGAACCCGCGCCACTCGATGACGAGGGCAACCATCTGGGAGATCCACTCACCACGTGGTTCCGCCACAAGCGCATCGAGACCGACAACACGCACGGCACCGGATGCACGCTCTCGTCCGCCATCGCCTGCGCGCTGGCTCAGGGCATGGATCTTGCCGACGCCGTCAACGCCGGCAAGGCCTACCTAACCGGCGCTCTGGCCGCCGGCTTTGACATGGGCAAAGGCTCCGGCCCCGTCAACCACATGTGGCAGTATTAAGATTCGCAGTCCAAAGCCACCGCAAAGGCGCCCGTCCCCTTTGCGGTGGCTTGGGGTCGCGCTACTCTCCGAGCATCTCTTGGAGCTTGGCCGCCACGGCGTGACCCAGGCTCTCATGGCTTTCGGGCATCATATGCAGATAGTCGATATCGCCCGGCTCGGCAAACTCCGCTGCATTCAAAAAGTCGCAGCCAAACTGCTCGGCTACGTGCGCATAGTATTCAGCAAAATGCTCCGAGGCCTCGACGGAACGCTCGTCAAAATCGGTCATATATACATCGGCGATTTGCGGCTTGATCTTGATAGGTGCCATCAGCAGAATACGCGGGCAGGGTGCAGCATTGGTCCAGGGAAATGCACGCACCGCGCGAATCAGCGCCATGGTGCCACGGGCAATATCGGAGGCCGTCACACCAAAGACCGTCTTGCAATCGTTGGTTCCCAGCATAATAACGATCGCATCCAGCGGCTTATGGGCCTCGAGCAGCATCGGCAGTGCGCGGATGCCGTTAAGATTGGTGTTCAGATGGCACATGTCGTCGCGTACCGTCGTGCGGCCGTTGAGGCCTTCTTCAATTACATGCCAGCCCTCGCCTAAGTCACGTTGGGCCACGCCGCACCAGCGCACATCCTGCGCATAGCGCACCGCGGTGCCGTCGCGCATGCCCGCCGGATCGTAACCATAGGTGTTGCTGTCGCCAAAGCATAGAACGTTTTTCATCGTAAGCCCCTCGCTCAGTAAAAAACCGACGGAAGCAGCCTCTCCCGCCGGCTCGACCCATCTGTCAGCACGTACCGATTACAGGTACTTGCGCCAGTCGTCCTCGTCCTCATCATCCTCGGTAGCAGCCTGGGTCTGCTCGGCGGCGCGAGCTGCCGCAGCGCGAGCGGCAACCTGGGCATAGGACTCCTCGTTGCGCTCGGGGAAGTTTGCCAGCACGTGCTCGAACTTGGCAAAATCCTCATCCCAGCGCGTAGAAGGCACGGCAAAGAAGACTTGCTTGACCTTAAAGTCGCCCGACGCGAGCTCCTTGCGGAAGAGCTCGGCCACGGCCTCTGCGTCAAAGCCGTTGTTGTCGCAGCCCCAAGCGCCCAGCACGAGCTTCTCGCGACCTAGCTCGTCGCAGATGGCAAGCACAAAGCGAATGCGGTCGCGCAGGGCATCCAGCAGAGCATCGTCGCTCACGCGATACTCCTGGCGGGCGCGCTTAACGTTGGGCGCGGCGGCCACGATCACGTCGGCGTATGCATGCACGTGGTTGCGGTCGAAGCGCACCGCAGGCACCACCAGCGCACGGTTTCGGTAAAGCTCGCAGTTGATGTTGCGGCGACGGTTCTCGCCGTACCATTTGCGCTGCTTATCGAGAACGTTGTACAGATACGAATCGGCGCACAGCGTGGCCTCCTGGCCCAGATAACCCTGAATATAGCCACCGCCCGGATTGGTGAACGAGGCAAAGGCGAGCACGGCCATGTCGCAGAACTGCGCATAGCCACGACCGTTGTCCAAGATGGCCTGCGTGGTGGAGGCATCGAGCACGGTGACCTCGGGCAGAACCGGAGCGGGCTCCTCAGCAGGCGCGGACTCAGCTTCGGCGATTTCCTCGGCAGGCTCCTCGACGGGCTCGAGCGCTGCCTCGACCTCGGCAGCCTCCGCGCCCTCGACGTCCTCGGCAACCTGTTCTTCGGTGGCCACAGCACTCTGAACCTTGGCCTTCATCGCCGAGACAAAGCCGGCAGGCATACCGTCAAACTCGCGAACACCGGCAAGCGAACGCTCGATATCCTTGGCGCACGCTTCGGACACAGTTGCCACGTGACGCTCGGCGGCCTTGGCACGGGCCTCGCGCTTGGGATTGGGCTGACCCGCTCGGTTGGACCTGCGGTTACGGTTCCTGTTGTCGACGTCTGCCATAAGTGGTCACCTTTCTCGGTCTCTGCCGCTATCGGCTTTTCCCATCCATGATACCCCGCCGCGTACAAAAAAGACGGCCCCGAAGGACCGCCTTTCGCATCGATTTGCACGCACGGCAAGCACCGCCGCAATTCGCCACTAGTCGCGACGGCCGAGGATGTTCAGAATGCGCAGGAACACGTTGATAATATCCACGAACAGGTTAGAGGCCATAAGCACGGCGTTGGGCAGCGTAGGCGGCACCGTCGTGGCAACATAGGTGTCGTAGCCAATAAAGCCGGCGAACACCACGATCACGATCAGGTCGGTGATGGTCTGTGAGACGCCCATGAACATCAGCACGATCTCAACCAGAATAGTAGCGAGCAGAATGCCAAAACCGATGCCATATACGCGCTGGAAAAACTTGGGGAACGTCACGCCCAAGGCGCCAAAGACAAAGGTGATGGCGGCCGTGGCGATAAAGGCAGTGTTGATGGTGGGCAGGTCGTAGTTGGCAAGGCCAAACGACGCGGTCAGGCCAAAGGCGCTCGCAAAGATTACGTAGCCCACAAGGGACAGGCCCACGGACTGCTTGCTGGCGGCGGCCGACATCATGACCATGCCGACGATGGTCAAAATAAATGAGCCAAAGACCAGCGGCAAAGCGGCGCCGCTCATCATCATGCGCGCAAACGACATGGTGCTCGTAAAGTAAGCACCGACGCCCATGGCGCAAAAGCCCAAAAAGATCAGGGCAGACATGACAAGGTTGTACGCGCGCGGCGACATCTCCTTGGCGCGGCTTGCGCCGCTCTCGACGGGGCCGTTCTGATAGCCCTGGATATCGTTCATAGGTTCGTCCTTTCAAAAAGTGCCGTGAAAGACGGCGCAGCAGGTGACAAGATTCCTGTCATTGTACCCGAATGCCGTACGTCCTTACCCACGGCGCTCGCCCTCGAGCGTACGGTCGAATGCCCACACCCACCAACGCATCAGATGGGCCTGCGAACCATCTGGTCGTTCGCGCGTCTGGTCCTCCAGATACAACTCGGTCGCGTGCCCGCCAAAACGCACCTTATAGGTTGCCGTACGGATGCCGTGAACCGTCAGGCCAAACCCAGTGGTCGAGACAATCTCGTCAATCGTAAAGCAACGACCGTCGACCCAGCAGACGGTGACCGGCACGACCTGTCCGCCCGCGAGGATGCGAGCCACGACGTCCACATACTGCTTGTGCACGCGCCGAGTTTTGCCATCTGTCTGTCGATATTCCATGCCTCCTATTATCGAACGCATGTTTGCATGTTGTAAAGCGAACAGACTGTGGTTTTGGAGTGTCGTAGTAATCGCACGTGTCCGCATGGCGTGTTAGCAAAAAGAACACCCGCGGTCAACAGGGCTAATATTCAATTTTAGTGCCAAAAAGTTCACTTCTCCCATCAGAACTCGGTAAAGAGACCCGCAGGAGGTGATACGATTTATCATGTTTTTGTAACGTGTCTGCAAACTTCGAGAAAGCCCATATATGGACGTAACGTTCTCAACCTTCCTCGGCCAAATTGTGTCGAACCCAGTCCTTGCCGTCACCGTGATCCTCGCGTTGGGCGCCATCTTCGTCAATGGATGGACCGACGCGCCCAACGCCATCGCGACCTGCGTCACTACGCGTTGCATGCCCGCCCGCGCCGCCATTCTCATGAGCGCCGCATTCAACTTCCTCGGCGTGCTCATCATGACGCACTTTAACGCGAGCGTCGCCAACACCATCTCACATATCGTCGACTTTGGCGGAAACAGCACCATGGCGCTCGCCTGCCTATGCGCGGCGCTGTTCTCCATCGTCGTCTACGGCGCCACAGCGTCGCGTTTTGGCATCCCCACCTCGCAAAGCCACAGCCTTATCGCCGGCCTGACCGGTGCCGCCATCGCCCTCGGCGGTGCGAGCAGCGTCAACGTCCACGAGTGGATGAAGGTCATCTACGGCCTAGCACTCTCCATCGGCCTGGGCTTTGTCATGGGCTGGGTCCTGTGCAAGCTCGTCTCGATCCTTTTCGCCGCCGCCAACAGGCGACGTGCCAATGTCTTCTTTAAATACGCTCAGATCGCGAGCGCTGCGGCCATGAGCTTTATGCACGGCGCGCAGGATGGACAGAAGTTCATCGGCGTGCTCTTTTTAGGCGTGGCCTTTGCCAGCGGCCAGACGAGCGTCGGCGATGCAGGCATCCCCATCTGGATTATGCTGCTGTGCTCGGCCACCATGGGTATCGGCACCAGCGTGGGCGGCGAGCGCATCATCAAGTCCGTCGGCCAGAGCATGGTTAAGCTCGAGAAGTATCAGGGCTTCTCCGCCGACCTCGCGGGCGCCGCGAACCTGCTACTTGCCACCCTTACCGGCATCCCCGTGTCCTCCACGCACATCAAAACCTGCGCCATTATGGGTGTCGGTGCCGTCAAGCGCCTTTCGGCCATCAACTTCGGCGTCGTCAAGGACATGATGTTCACCTGGTTCTTCACCTTCCCCGCCTGCGGACTCATCAGCTTTGTCATGGCCAAGCTGTTCATGATGTTCCTCTAGTCAAACCGAACGTCCATCTGGACCGCAACACTTCGCCCACCCGTCTTCGCCTCGAAAGGACCCACCCATGGCAAAGAAACCCGATTCGTTCTACTTTGACAACTACGTCGCCTGCGCCGACCTTGCTGTCCAGGCCGCAGAGTTGCTCATCAAGATTTTTGAGAACTTTGATCCCGCGCAGATCCACGACATGCTCGAGGAGATGCATGCGATTGAGCATGCGGCAGACAAGAAGCACCACGAGCTCGAAGACGCCCTGCTCACCGCCTTTATCACCCCGCTCGAGCGCGAGGATCTGGATCTGATGAGCTGCGCGCTCGACACCGTGCTCGACCGTATTGAGGGCGTCGTGCAGCGCGTCTACTTCACCAACATTCAGAGCATCCATCCCGACGCCATCGTCATCGCCCACAAGGTGACTGACGCCTGCCGCGCCATGAAAGACCTGATGGTCGAGCTTCCCAACTACCGCAAGTCCAAAACGCTGCGCGAGCTGGTCATCCAGATCAACACCATCGAGTCCGAGGCCGACGAGCTCTACATCAACGCCATGCGCAACCTGCACGTTAACGGCAAGGATCCGCTCGAGGTCATCGCTTGGCGTGACGTCTACGCCTTCCTGGAGTACTGCGCCGACTGCTGCGAGAATGTGGCCGATGTTGTGGATTCGATTGTCATGAAGAACAGTTAATTGGGGGTACATGTCCCACCGGTCGCGGGCCCGGCCACTAATAACCTTTTTCACTCCGGCTGCAAGCAGAGTCGTTCAAAAGGTTATTAGTGGCCGGGCCCGCTCCCTTATGCACCACCATTGGGAACTTTGGCTGATAGGTTTAGCGCAATGGGGGGGTTGGCTGAAGGGACCTTTGGTATCCGTTCGGACACTTTGGCCCTTGATGAGCGTTTGGCCGATTGCTGCTTTGGGTACTGTTTGGGTTACTTTGGGTTTGTTTGATTTTTAATTGTTGGAGGGCTTGTATGTCTTATTTGGATCTGGCTCGGGGTCGGTATTCTTGTCGTGAATTTCAGGATCGTTCTGTTGAGCAAGCTGTTGTGGATGCCATTGTTGAGGCTGGGCGTATTGCTCCTTCTGCTTGTAATAACCATCCAACCCGTGTGATGGTGTTGGATACGCCTGAGCTTCTGGAGAAGGCTGCTGCTTGTCAGCCTCGGTTTGCTCGTGATGGGTCTATCTTTGGGGCTCCGCTTATCTTTCTTATTTGCAGCGTTACTGACGATGCCTGGGTGCGCCCTTATGACCAGATGAACTCCAGCGCTATCGACACCTCGATCGTCTGCGATCAGATGATGATGGAGGCCGAGGAGCAGGGCCTGGGTACGTGCTGGGTGTGCCATTTTAAGCCCGAGGTAGCCCGCGAGCAGTTCAGCCTGCCCGAGGGCATCTATCCCTATCACATGCTCGTCTGCGGCTATCCTGCCGACCATATCGCCGATCCCGAGCATCGCGAGGCTCGCACCATTCCCCTCCCCGACTTCCTCCTCAAGTAGATTTTTGGGACATGCCCTAAAACCTACCTTTTACCGCTCACCCGTTCGCCGAGTTCTGCGCCACTATGTGCAGGGCTCGGTTTTTTATGTTGCACGCCCCGGCACAGC
>WGSQ01000093.1 GCA_014871605.1 Collinsella sp.
ACCTTGGCCGCTGCCTCGACAAACGACTTCCACAGGTTAAAGTCGGTCTCGAGCGTCTTCCACGTGTACTCAGGGTGCCATTGCACGCCTAGACAGAATGGCTGGCCTTCGACCTCGATGCACTCAGGAACGCCGTCGGTTGCCTTGGCGACCAAGCGCGTGCTTTTACCCAGACGGTCGACGCAGCAGTGATGTGCCGAGTTGGTCTGGATCAGCCTGTGTCCGCCAAGTGCGCGCTCCAGCAGCGAGCCCGGCACGACCTCGACGGGGTGCACGGGGTCGTTGAGCACGTGGGTATGGCGCCACTGCGTGCGGCCCTCGCGAGCGCCCAGGCTCGGCACGTCCATGCACAGGGTGCCGCCGGTGGCGACATTGAGCAACTGCGTGCCGCGGCAGGTGGTAAAGAGCGGCTTTTTGGCGCGGAGCACCTCGCCGACCAGCTTAAACTCAAAGCTATCGCGGATCTCGCAGCAGAGGGTGGGGTCGTAGGGTCGATCATCGCCCCAGCGCTTGGGATTGACATCGGGGCCGCCGGGAATGGCGATGCCGTCGGCGATATCGACGTAATGACGGATGACCTCAATGTCCTCGGTGATGGACATCTGCAGCGGCAGGCCGCCGGCGGCAAGGATGGCATCGACAAAGACGCTTGCGATTTCCTCGTTGGGGGAGAGCGTCTCGCTTAAAAACGGCTTTGCCCCTTCCCAACGCGGCGCCACCAGGATGAGCGGACGGTCGGCGGGGGCAACGTCGACGTGCGGGGTATAGGACGAGGAAGTACGGGTTCCGATCATGGGCGTGGCTTTCGAATCCGGTGGACAGTGCACAGGGACGGTGCGGGACAGGCGTTACTGATGCATGTGCCCCGCGTGGCAAGGGGCTAGTGGCCCTTGATGGAGTTGAGGAAGTCCTGGGCGCGCTTGGTCTGGGGGTGGTCAAAGAACTCGTCGGGCGTGCCGGTTTCCACGATCTGGCCGTCGGCCATAAAGACGACGCGATCGGCCACGCGGCGGGCAAAGTTCATCTCATGCGTAATAACGATCATCGTCATGCCCTGCTGCGCCAAGCGCACCATGACCTCGAGCACCTCGTTGATCATTTCGGGATCGAGGGCGCTTGTGGGCTCGTCAAAGAGCATGGCCTTGGGCTGCATGGCGAGTGAACGGGCGATGGCCACGCGCTGCTGCTGGCCGCCCGAAAGCTGTGCGGGCACCTTGTCGGCCTGCTCGGCCACGCCCACGCGGCTCAGCAGGTCCATGGCGCGCTCGCGGGCCTCCTCCTTGGACACACCCAGCACGTCGACCGGTCCCAGCATGACGTTCTGCAGCACCGTCATATGTGCGAACAGGTTGAACTGTTGGAACACCATGCCCAGTTCGGCGCGCATGCGGGCAAGGTCTTTGCCTTCCTGCGGAAGCGGCTGACCCTCGATGAGAATCTCGCCCGAGTCGATGGTCTCCAAGCGGTTGATGGTGCGGCACATGGTCGACTTGCCCGAACCCGAGGGGCCAATCACCACGACGACCTCGCCGCGGTCGACCGAGAGATTGATGTCGTTGAGAACGTGCAGGTCGCCATAGTGCTTATCGACGTGCTTGAGCTCGATAAGCGGCTGGTTGCCAGAAGTAGAAGTGCTCTGTGCCATGGTGCTCGGCTCCTTATGACTCGAAATGGTAAAGCGTTAGCGGATGATGGTCGCGCCGGTCTTGTGCGAAACATAGACAGCGGCCTTGTTGATCGCGACGTTGATGAGGATGTAGATGACCGCGATTACCAGGTAGACCGACACGAGGGCGTCGTAGTTGGTAATGAGCACGCGGGCATTTTGCATCAGGTCGGGGTAGCTCACCACGTAGGCGACGGTGGTGTCTTTGACAACGACCACAAGCTGTGAAATCAACGACGGAATGATAAACCGAATAGCCTGCGGCAACACGATTTTAAAGGTGATTTTAGCCTTGGAGAGACCGAGTGCCTGGGCCGCCTCGACTTGTCCGCGCGGTACGGCGTTGACGCCGGCTCGGAAAATCTCGGCCAGCACACCGGCTGCAGCGAGCGCGACAGGGAGCGTGAGCATCCAAAACGACGGCAGCGCGATCTTGTACTGGGGCAGCACCAAAAAGAAGAAATAGATGAACAGAAGGCTCGGTACGCCGCGGAAGAAATCGGTGAGCACGCGGCAGACCAACTGCAGCGGCTTAATGTCGCTGGTGCGGCCGAGCATAAGGGCCAGGCCCAGCACCAGCGCGATGGCGCCGGCGGTGAGTGCGACTTTAACGGTGCCCTCAAAGCCGGCAAGCAAAAACTTCCAGGTGGTGAGGTGCGTAAAGAAATACCAATAGTGGACCGAAAGCTGATCGGTCACATAAAAGCGCTGCAGTACCAGGGCGACGAGCGCGGCGACGGCGACGAGTGAGATGGCGGTGCCGATGCGAATCTTGGCGCGCATCTTGGGGCCGGGAGCCTCGTAGAGCGCATCGCGCATGGTGAGCGCGGGGGAGGAATGCTTGCTCATCGGAGGATCCTCACCTTCTTATCGATATAGTTGCCAATGTGGCTCACCACAAAGGCCGTGCCCAGGTAGCCGAGCGCCGAGATAAAGAACGCGGCGACGCCGCCGAGCGAGCGGGTATTGATGTAGCTCACCACACCGGTGAGCTCCTGCGGTTTAAGCGGCACCTGGCTGCCGAGCGCGGTGGTAAGCATGACGGCGATAAAGAGGTTGGTCATGGGCAGCACGCTCGAGCGCAGTGCCTGCGGAATCACGATTTTGGCGAGGATGCGGTTAAAGCTCATGCCCAGCGAACGTGCTGCTTCTACCTGGCCGACGCCGACGGTGTTGATGCCGCTCATAAAGTTTTCGGAACCAAAGGCAGAACCCAAGAGCACCGTGGTGACGATAACGCAGGTGCGGTAGGGCAGAACGACCTTGAGCGGCGGCAGCGCGTAGACGACGATGATAAGCAGCGCGATGCCGGGGATGTTACGGAAGACCTGGACATACAGGTCGCCAAAGACGCGCAGCGGCTTGAGCGGCGACACGCGCATCACGGTGACGGCGACGGCCAGTACCATGGCGATGGCAAACGACTCAAGCGTCATGCCCCAGGTCGCGAGCAACGCGTCGATATAGTTCTGGCCATAGAGCGACCAGAGTTCGGAGAGACTCATGCGGACCTCCCGCCGATAAGGAAAGGGGCTCCCGCGTGTACGGAAGCCCCGACAACTCAGTGAGGAAATAGTTTACCGCAATAAAGCGCATCATGCGTTTCCATATGGTTTCGTTGCGGCCGTTACCAGGCTCGCTGCCTAGGCGCCGATCTCGGGCAGCTCGGGAACGTTGGTGTCGCCCGTACGGTCGCCGATGCAGATCTGCCACAGCTCAGTCCAGGTGCCGTCGTCCTCGATCTTCTTAAGGAAGTCGTTAACGAAGGCGACGCCGTCGGAATCGAGCGGCAGGCCGATGCCGTAGGGCTCCTTGTTGCCGAAGGGCTTGCCGGCGATCTTGTACTTACCGGGCTCGCGGACCAGGGCGCTCTGCTGCATGTTGTTGTCGATGACGTAGGCGTCAACGCGACCCTGCTGGAGTGCCTGACGGGCCTCCTCGTCGGTCTTGAACTCCTGCTGGCTGGCCTTGGGAGCGAACTCCTCCAGGATGGCGGGGCCGTTGGAGCCGGATTGGACGGCGACGTTCTTGTCGGCCAGGTCGTCGACGCCCTTGATGTCGTCGTTATCGGCGAGCACCAGGATGGCCTGCTGGGTGTAGTAGTAGGGGCCGGCGAAGGAGACGAGCTTCTTGCGCTCGTCGGTGATGGTGTAGGTGGCAAAGACGGCGTCGACCTGGCCGTTCTGCAGGACGGACTCGCGCGTGTCCGAGGTCACCTGGGTGATCTCGACCTTGTTTTCGCCCAGAATGTAGTTGGACAGGAGCTGCGCGATGCCGGCATCGAAGCCGCGGGTCTTGCCATCCTTCTCGTTGAGGAGGGAGAAGAGCGTGGAGGTCTGAACGCTACCGATCTTAAAGACGCCGGCGTCCTTAACGGCCGTGGCCCAGGTGCTGGCGGCGATGGCATCGTCATCGGCCTTGGGGCCGTTGTCGACGAGCTTGTCGAATGCCTTAGCGTCGAGCGTGGTGGAAGCCTCGGTATCTTCGGAGCTTTTGGAGGAGCCGGCGGCGGAACCCTTGTCGGCCTCGGCGCTGGTGTCAGAGCAGCCGGCAAGACCAAGGCCGGCGACGGTTGCGAAGGTGGCGGCAACGAAGCCGCGGCGGTCGAGAACGACCTGCTGGGAGAGGTTCTTGCTCATGGTAGAACACCTTTCTCAATAAAATCCCTAGCGGTTGAGTAGAGTTATACCCTATCGCGCTCTGATGGGTCAACACGAAATAACTCAGAAACATACTTATCTTATGGGTTATTCTACCTACCAAAAAGGGACAGGTTTATTTTGGCAGGTTTTATCTGGGCAAACGCCGATTGATTACAGCTGAGATAGCGCTTTGTAGACGGCATGATCGCTCGCAGCGGTCGCTATAATGGCGGCAGCGCGACACATATATAAGTAAGGAGATCGCGTATGAACGGTTATTCGTTTTTCGCACCGACCAAGGTGTTGTTTGGCGCGGGCAAGCTGAGCGAACTGGGTGCGCAGAAGCTGCCCGGCACCAAGGCGCTCATCGTTACCACGGGCGGCAATTCGGTCAAGCGCTTTGGATACCTGGGACGCGTGGAGGCGGAGCTCGACCGCGCCGGCGTGGCGCATGAGCTGTTCGATCGCATTGAGCCCAATCCCCTGCGCGAGACCGTTAACGCGGGTGGCTGGATGGCGCGCACCCATGGCTGTGGTTTTGTGCTGGCGCTTGGCGGCGGTTCGGTCATGGACGGCAGCAAGGGCATCTGCGCGGTGGCGGCCAACCCGCATACCGATGCCGAGGGTAACGAATGCCCCGGTGACATCTGGGACTTTGTCAATGGCGGCACTGCGCTCGGCCTGCCGATCCCCAACGATCCGCTGCCGCTTGTTTGCGTAACCACCACGGCGGGTACCGGCTCCGAGGTCGACGCGGGCGGTGTCCTGTCCTGCGAAGAAAATGACGAGAAGCTTCGTCTGGGCGATCCACGCCTGTTCCCGGTGCTTTCGATCGTTGATCCCGAGCTCATGGTGAGCGTTCCGGCGCGCCTGACCGCCTATCAGGGATTCGACGCCCTGTTCCATTGCGTTGAGTGCTATGTGTCGAACACCAACACGCCCATGGGTGACATGATTTGCCGCGAAGGTATCCGCCGTGCTGCAGCCGCGTTGCCTACGTGCGTCAATAATGGCGATGACCTGGAGGCGCGCTCGAGCCTTGCGTTTGCCAACACGCTTGGCGGCTATGCCATGGATGCCTCGGGCACCACGGGCTCGCATGGCCTTGAACATGGTATGAGCGCGCATCATCACGACCTGCCGCACGGTGCCGGCCTCATTATGATTGCTCACGCCTATCACACGTGGATGATCGATCACGGCGCCGCACCCGAGCGCTATATCGACATGGCACGTCTGATGGGCAATGCCGCCGCGGATGATCCGCACGATTTTGTGATTGAGCTCACGCGCCTGATGGAGGCTTGCCATGTGGCCGACCTTGCCATGAGCGAATGGGGGATTACGGCCGAAGAGCTGCCAGCGATTGCGCACAATGCTCTAACGACCAACGGTGTCCTGTTCAGCCACGACCCCGTGACGCTGACCGACCCCGACGTCGTCGAAATCCTCAAGCAGAGCTACCGCTAATTGCCTTACCGCTCTGTCTCAATCTGTAACATCTGCAGCCGTTTTTGCCGAGTAACTGTTACAGATCGAGATTTTCTCTTCAGGGGAATTCGAATGTCTCAATCTGTAACATCTGGATGGCTAAAAGGTCTCTATCTGTTACAGATTGAGACAAAGGTCAGGGACTAAGACGTCTTGTCTAGATCTGTAACAGTTAGACGGGAATTCGGGCCTTGGATGTTACAGATTGAGATAATCGCGTCGCGAAAACAAAAACCTCCGCAGGGATGCTTTCCTTGCGGAGGTTTTTTTACTCGTTGAGTAGCCTTACGGCTTCGGCGGCCATGTTCTCGACCGTCATGCCGTTCTGAGCGAGCAGCTCGTTGGGGTCGTAGCGGTCGGGGAAGCCCTTGGCGATGCCGAAGGTGCGCGTGCGCAACGGCGTGCATGCCAGATAGCATGCCACGCGCTCGCCCCAGCCGCCGTCCAAGATGCCGTCCTCGAGGGTGACGACAACGCGATGCTCGGCGGCAAGACTGTCGAGGAACTCGCGGTCGAGCTCGGTTGCAAAGCGCGGGTTGACGAGCGTGGCCTCGATGCCGTACTCGGCAGTCAGACGGTTTGCCACGCGCTCACCCAGCTCAAAGAAATCGCCAAGCGCGAGCACGGCAACGTCGCGGCCCTGACGCACCACGTTGTAGCGAACGGCGCTGTAGTCGGTGTCTTCGGCGGGCGCAAGGTCGGGGCGGCTTACCAGGCCGATGCCCGGTACGCGGATTGCCACGGGATGCTCGCGGTGGTCGAGCGACCAGCTCAGCATGGACAGATATTCCTCCATGCAGGCCGGCGCCAAGTAGTGCATGTTGGGAAGACCGCCCAGCATGGAAATATCAAAGAACGAAAGATGCGTCTCGGACGTGGTGCCAAAGATTGACGCACCAAACACCAAAATGGTTGCGGGGGCGTCGTTGAGGCACAGGTCGTGCCACAGCTCGTCGTAGGCGCGCTGCAAAAACGTACCGTACACACCAAAGACTGGCTTGGCGCCCGAGCGCGCAAGCGCGGTGGCAAAGGTCACGGCGTGCTCCTCGGCAATGCCCACATCGACGAACTGTTTGCCGGCGGCAGCGCGAAGCTCGGGTGTAAAGCCCATGATGTAGGGCGTGGCGGCCGTGATGCCAACGACCTGTGGATCGCGCTCGATGGCGGCGCTGAGCGCCTCGCCCGTAATGTCAGCATAGGTGCGCGGCGCGGGCTCGCTCGGATGGCCCGGGCAAAGCTTGCGCCCAGTCGCCATGTCAAACGGACCCACGTGGTGCCAGCGTTCGGGGTCGCTCTGGGCCGGCTCAAAGCCCTTGCCCTTGGCGGTGGAGACGTGCAGCACGATGGGATGATCGATATTGCGCAG
>WGSQ01000094.1 GCA_014871605.1 Collinsella sp.
ATCGCGAGTTCCGCACGCAAAGAAGGCCACTTAATGTGGCCTTCGTCTTGCGCAGGACTGTAGAGCAGGAAACCTTATATCCGGCCCCTCCGTCCGGGGACCGCGCCGTACCAGCTACAGCGTCATGTTCGGATCGGCGTCGACGTCGAACGGCGAGATTTCACCTCGGTCGAATTTACGGCGAGCGACCTCCGCGATCATGGCGGCGTTATCGGTACAGGCAGACAAGGGCGGCACCGTTACGCGAATCCCCTGACGCCCAAGCTTCTTGATCATCATCTCGCGCAGATGCGGGTTGGCCGAGACGCCGCCACCGATGCAGTATTCCTTGCATCCGGTAGCGTGCAATGCGTTTTTGGCCTTCTTGTACTGCACGTCAAAGACAGCTGCCTCAAACGAAGCTGCCAGATCGGGCAGGTGAATCGTGCGCCCGGCCTTGGTCTCCTGTTCAATGTAGAGCGTCACAGCGGTTTTAAGGCCCGAAAGCGAGAAGCGATAGTCTCCCCTGCTGTTAAGCGCACGGGGGAAATCGATCGCCTTGGGGTTGCCCGTCTCGGCCAGCTTGGAAATGATGGGGCCACCGGGATAGCCCAGACCCAACGCCTTGGCTACCTTGTCGAAGGCCTCGCCCACAGCGTCGTCGAGCGTCTCACCGAGCACCTCGTAGTCGCCCCACGCCTTCACGTGCACGAGCATGGTGTGCCCACCCGAGACAAGCGTGAAGATAAACGGCGGTTTGAGGTCGGGTTGCGCCAACAGGTTGGCAAACAGATGCCCCTCCAGATGGTTGACGCATACGAGCGGCTTACCGGCAGCGTAGGCAAAGCCTTTGGCAAAGGCAACGCCCACCACGAGGGCGCCCACCAGGCCCGGACCCTGTGTCACGCCCACGGCGGCAAGCTCGCTGGGAGCAATGGCTCCACCCTCAAGACCAAGCGATGCTGCGGCATCCTCGAGCGCCGCATCCACGACACTCACAATCACCTCAACGTGTTTGCGCGAGGCGATCTCGGGCACCACGCCGCCAAAGCGGGCATGAAAATCAATCTGTGTCGACACCTGGTTGGCCAGCATATTGCCATCCGCATCGATAATCGCCACGGCCGTCTCGTCGCAGGAACTCTCGATAGCGAGCACCAGGCGGCGGCGCTCAATTTCGGCGCGCTCCCCCTCGGAGCGCCCAGGCGCAGGCAGCGGCCATACGCGTTGCTCGGCTGCCGTCGGCTCGGGCGAGGCGTTATCGACCGGAAGTACGAGGGGAAGTGGGGCCGTCATGACGATGGCGTCTTTGCCGACACCGTAGTAGCCACGACGACGACCCACCTCGGTAAAGCCCAGAGCGGCATAGAGCGCAATCGCGCCCTCGTTGCCGTCCTCGACCTCGAGCGAAGCCGTGGTGCAGCCGAGCATCTGGGCATCATAGCTCACATGCGACAGCAGCTTGCGGGCAATGCCCTCACGGCGATGTGCCGAGTCGACGGCGACATCCAGAATCTGCACATCACCGTCCACGACCATACCGCCGGCAAGGCCCAGCAGCTTGCCGTCGTCGTGTGCCACCCACCAACTACGCGGCGCAGCGACGTCCTCGCCCAGTTCGGACAGGAACATGCCCGGCGTCCACGCCTCGTGTCCGGCACCTTCAAAGCAGGCAGCCTCTAGCGCGCTCGCGCCCTCGGCATCCGCCGCGCCCATGGGACGGAACTGCAGATGACGACCGGCGAGCTCATCGGCAACGCCCGTAATTTCGCTCTGCGCACTCTCGGCAAGACCAAGACGCTTGCGCTCGTTTTCCTCGGCATCCGAAAGGCGCGTGTAAATCGGCAGGACGCGAGCCGGATCGCCGTCACCCGCAGCGTGCGCGAGCAGCAAGCCCTCGCCCGAAGGCCACCACAGGTCGCGCTCCACGCAGCGGGCGGTCTCGTCCTCACCCAGCAGCTTGCCATAGCGCACGAGACCGTCACCGGTCAGCTGAACCTGGTCCCAGTCCGCTGCTCGGCGCCACTCATCGAGCGCCACGGCGGCCTTGACCACGTGTTCGCGCTCAAATTGACGCTCGGGACCCTCATCGCCCAGCATATATAGTGCCGGATATACCTCACCGCGCATGGCATCGGCCAAGATACCAAGCTTGCCGCGCACGCCAGCCTTCCACGCCGTCCAAGCGCAAGCGTCGAGCGTCGACACGCCCAGCAGCGGAACATTGGCACCGCGCGCGAGGCCCTTGGCAGTGGAGATGCCGATGCGCACACCCGTAAACGACCCCGGGCCGCGGCCGACCACGTAGCAACCAACATCGCTGCGATCCAGACCGACTTGAGCCAGCACGCCATCAACGGTATTCACGAGCTCAACGTTGGCGTGACGGCGACACATGTGGTCGCCACTCACGAGCTTCGTCTCGCCCGTCTGCCCATCAATCCAGCTTGCCGCGCAGGCAAGCATGTCGGTCGAGGTATCGAGCGCCGCCACCAGCGCGTTGTCGTTATGCAAGCTCATCTTGTACAGCCTTATCAATCAAATGGGAAAGCTCCATTGCGCGGTCACCGTGCGCCTCGAGCGTTATCGTTCGCACATCACTGTCGCCCTCATCACGCTTGAGCGTCACCGAAAGATACTCATCCGTCAGCTCGTCTTGGAATTGTTCGCCCCATTCCAGCAGGCAAGCACCCTCATAGCCCAGCACATCGAAAATGCCCGTATCCTCGAGCTCGTAGGCATGCTCCAGACGGTATAGATCAAAGTGAAACAGCGGAATACGGCCTTGATCATGAACGGCCATGAGCGCAAACGTAGGGCTCGTAACCATATGCTCATCGCCCAGCCCGCGCGAGACGCCCTTGGTAAAGTGAGTTTTGCCCACCCCCAGGCCACCGGTCAGGATGAGCACATCGCCGTCCTCAAGGCACGGTGCAATTAGCTCGCCAAAGTACTCCGTATCGGCAGCGCAAGTCGTTTTGTAAGTACCTACCCCCAGGCGCTCCAGGGACATATATGCTCCTTATTATTCCGAGGCGTCCTCTGGTGCGGGATGTCGCTCCAGATAGTCGCCCAGCATCTTAAAGTCTTCCTCCAGCAGTTCCTGCCACGCCGGATTGCGTAGCGCTGCTGCCGGATGGAACGTGGGCATTACTACAAAATGCCCCATCTGGTGGAACCTGCCGCGCAGCTTAGTAATGCCAATCTCGGTCTTAAGCACAAAGTGCGTCGCGGGGTTGCCGAGCGTCACGATAATATCGGGCCAGATGCTTCGAATCTGCTCACGCAAAAACGGCGAGCAAGCCAGCACTTCCTCGGGACGTGGATTGCGGTTTCCCGGCGGGCGGCACTTAAGCACGTTGGCAATGTAGACGTCTTCGCGTTTGAGCCCCGCCAGCGACAAAATGCCGTTGAGGTCCTCGCCTGCCGCCCCCACAAAGGGCTCGCCCTGCAAATCCTCATTGCGGCCCGGCGCCTCGCCAATAAACATCACACGAGCGCGGGGGTTTCCCACGCCAAACACGATATTGTGACGCGACTGGTAGAGCTGGCAGAGGTGACAATCGCCCAGAACGGCCTCAATTTCCTCGAGTGCGACCTCACGTGGTGCCTGATGGGTATGGCCGGGGATGTGCATGACGCCCATAGCGGCTCCTACACGTAGACCTTGTCGAGACGCATGCCAAAGCCGCAGGCGACCTCGTAGTTAATCGTTCCGCGCAGTCGGGCCATCTCGTCCATAGTGATCTCGGCATCGCCATCGCGGCCGACAATAATCATCTCGTCACCATACTCGGCCTCGGGAATCTCGTGTGCCGGGTTGGACTGAATGGCGACCATAAACTGGTCCATGCAGATATTGCCAACCTGATGCACGCGCTCGCCGCGATACAGCACATCCATACGATTGGAAAGCGTACGCGATAGGCCATCGGCATAACCGATCGGCAGCGTGCAGATCTGAACGCGCGTACGCGGTACGCGGTAGGTAAAACCGTAGCCCACGCCCTCACCCATCGCAGGGTGTGCCACGCGCGTCACACGCGCATGGACGCTCATAACGGGATCAAGCTGCATCACGCGGCCACTCAGCTCGCACGGCTGCATTCCATACAAGCCAACGCCGGCGCGAATCATATCAAAATGCATCGAAGGGTCGAGCATCGAGGACGGCGTGTTGGCGCAGTGCACGATACCGCACTCAAAGCCCGCATCCTTAATGGCCTGAACGGCCTCGGTAAAGCGCTGACACTGCAGTTTGTAGTCCCAGCCCGAAGGTTCATCGGCCGTGGCGAAGTGCGTAAATACGCCGTCGCACTGAATACCGCGATGGAAATTTATACCGCGGACAAAGTCGAGCACCTGCGTGTAGTGAACGCCGATACGATTCATGCCCGTCTCGATGGCGAGATGATACTTGCCCACTTTGCCCGCCGCGACGGCACATTCGCCATACGCAAGAGCAAAGTCAGACGTATAGACCGAGGGCATGATATCAAACTCGAGCAACGTCGGAATGGCCTCGATAGGCGGCTCGCTTAGGATGAGGATGGGTTTCGTAATCCCGCCCTGTCGGAGCTCAACGCCCTCGTTAACCGTCGCCACGGCAAACATGTCGGCACCGGCCGAATACATGATCTTGGCGCACTCAACAGCTCCATGACCATAAGCATCGGCCTTGACCACGCAGCACAGGCGCTGACGTGGATTCAGCAAGTTCTTATAGGCCCTCGTGTTGCGACGGAGCGCCCCGCGGTCGATCTCGACCCAGGACCAGCGCGTCAAATCGGCTTTATTCATGATTAGTCATCCGACCCTTCGTCCATGATTCCCAGATCTTCGAGCGCATCCTTTGCCGCCAGCTCCATGGCAGGACCGATCAAGTCGATAAGATCGGTCGCGATAACGCTCTTCTCACCATACTCCGTCGCCGCGGCAAAACCGGCGTAGCTGTGAAGTGCGACGGCGTACGAATACAGCAACTCCCAACGATCCATCTCGTCGCGCATGGTGGCAAGCGTGCCGGCCAAAATACCCGCGAGAACATCACCCGAACCGGCAGTTGCTAGAGAAGCCGGACCCGAGAGCGGCAGCAACACACGCTCAACGCCACAGATAGCCGTCGTCGGCCCCTTGGCAATGACCACCAGATTGTCGGAGCCTGCAGCCCAGACAACCTTCTGCGCGGCCGCAATCGCGGTACCAAGGTCGTTCACCTCGTCACCGGCAACCAGACGCGAAAGCTCACGATAGTGCGGCGTCATAACCAACGGCTGCTCGCGACGATACATCTCGGGATTACTATCAATACCGTCAATGGCAATCTTAGCAAGGCAGTTGAGTGCATCGGCGTCCAAAATAAGCGGCACATCAAGCTCGAGCAAGCCCGAAACCACCTGCATAGCGCCGGCAGATGTCGTCATACCGGGACCGCACAGTACACAGCTGTACTTCTTTGCAATCTCGCACACCGTCATGCGCGCAGCGGCGCCAAAGGAGCCGCGGGAATCAGACGGAATAGCAAAGACGGGAATCGAAGGAAGTGCCATGCGAATAAGATTGGCGCAGGCGTCAGGAGCCGCGACTGCCACGTAACCAGCACCCGCGCGAGCTGCAGACTTGGCCGCCATAATGGCAGCACCAGGATATTGCGCAGATCCGGCGACAATAAGCACAGAGCCACGGGAATACTTATCGATATTCGTAGGTAGTGGGGCAAAGTAATCAACTAAGTCACCGGGCTCGACAATCTCGGCGGCGTGGTCGACATCATCGATGACCTCGTCAAGACGGTCGTAAAGATTGCCGCAGATCAAATCGCCAGCATACTCAGGACCATCAGCGCTATACAGACCAATCTTGGGCGCAATCATCGTCACCGTATGCTCGGCACGAATGCAGTCGTCATCAACAACGCCCGTCTCGGCATTCAGGCCCGAGGGAACATCAATGGATACGACACAATCGGCGCATTCATTGACCGTAGGAATCCAGATGGAGAACGGCGCACGCAGATTTCCGTGGAAACCGGTACCAAAAATGGCATCGACAACAACATCGGCCTTATCGATCAAAACCTCGAGTTCGTCACGCGAGGGGCCGACGCAAACGTGCACATCGCGGCCGGCAGTACGACGAGCAACATGACGTGCCAGAGCAGCAGGAATCTCATCCGGCTCAACCGGAGAAACGATATCCACGTCCACACCCTTATGGCTCAGGATATCGGCGGCAACCCAACCGTCGCCGCCATTATTACCAAAACCGACCAGAACGAGAACCCGATCGGGATTGAGCTTCAAGACCTCGTTGGCGGCAAACTCACCCGCTAGCTCCATAAGCTCGGCCTTCGAAGTCCCTTCGCGTTCGATGATATCCTCGAGACGAACGACTTCTTCGGTACTCAAAACCGGTTTCATCTATGCTCCTAGCGTATCTTGCGAAGCATCGCCCAGGTGCTCCGTCAATGCTGAATTCTGCAGCTGCTCAAGCTCATCTAAAACAGAGCGAGCCTCTTTAAATGTCTGCGCTACGCGTTTCTTGGTGCTCACCTTTTCCTCTTTTGGCTTAGGCCGAGCATCTTCGGTAATCGCGATGGCATTCGCAACGGCCAAGTCTCCTGTAAGCGTAATGGAAAGAGCGACCTCAACAACACCCAGTTCTTGAGCGATCTCGAGAGCACGGCCCGAAAGCAGCGCCTTCGGTTTGCCGAGTTTATCACGCGTAACCGAAACATCCTTGCGACCCACGCCTTGACTAAAACCCGTGCCGAGAGCTTTAAGTACCGCCTCGCGCGAAGCAAAGCGGCTCGCATAGTGAGCAGCGGGACGCGATGATGCATCGCAATACGCACGCTCTTCTTCGGTAAACACACGCCGAGCAAACGACGGCGTCTTTTCAAGAATTGATTTCATGCGGGAAATCTCGACGATATCAACGCCGATACCAGCTTCAGCCATGTTCACCTCCATATCGCACAGACTAAGTTATTGTAGCCCGTTCACAGAAGATGCGACAAACGAGGGTTATAAAACACAGCTACTATGTGAGACAAAAGCCCGTAAACGCAAAAAGGGGGAGGCCGCGAGGCCTCCCCCTTCCAAGTTCAAGCGTACGGCTCGGTGCCGTCCACCGGTCAGCGGCGCCCTGGCCTCCCACGGGCTGACCC
>WGSQ01000095.1 GCA_014871605.1 Collinsella sp.
AAGGCCGGTATCGCCAGCGACGCCGACGCCGTGATGAACGCCTTCCTGGCCCGCGAGGCCGAGGGCACCACGGGCATGATGGAGGGCTTCGCCATCCCGCATGCCAAGTCCGACGCCATTACCGAGGCTGCCGTCATCGTCGTCAAGGACGAGTCCGGCGTGACCGGTTGGGACACCATGGACGGCGCTCCCGTCAACGTGGCTATCGCCCTGCTCATCCCCGGTGCCCAGGCCGGCACCACGCACCTCAAGATCCTGTCCAAGGTTGCCGAGGCGCTCATGGACGAGGACTTCCGTGCCACCGTCAAGGGTTCCACCGACGCCGCCAAGATCGCCAAGACGATCAACGCCCGCCTGGTCTAATCCCGCAACACGCGAATACCATCGCCCCCTGTATATAAGGCGGAGTCCCTCTCCAGGGCCTCCGCCTTTTTCTACCCCTCCCATAAGTTGCGGTGAAATAGGGACTGTTTAAACGATTCAACCCCAAATTCAGTCCCTATTTCACCGCAACTTACAAAAGGGCATAGAGGGGGCTACCTATCGAGTCTTTGTCGCGAACAGATCATCAGCCAGATTTCCGTTTGCACGATATTGCTCTGGACCGACCGAGTTTCCGCAGCCTGCTCGCCCACAGGGGCCCGTGCGCGGCCTGTGAGATTTATCGCGAGTTCCGCACGAGCCGAAGAGCACTTAATGTGCTCTTCGTGCGAGCAGGACTGTAGAGCAGGAAATCTCACAGGCCGCGCACGGGCCCCTGTGGGCGAGCAAGCGGACGACAAGCACATCTGTCCAATAATTCGTCTGAAACATAATGAAAAACCGTTTGATGTGAGTTAATATAAAGAACGTCGTGAATCTGACTCCTGCCACATGCATGACAGGGGTTAAACACAAAAAGGAGTCAATTATGGTTTCTGAGAAGGCTACCCTCGTTAATCCTCAGGGTCTGCACATGCGTCCGGCTGGTCTGTTCGCCTCCACCATGGGCAAGTACGCCTGTGACGTGACGGTCGTCACCCCCGAGAAGGAGGTCAACGGCAAGTCCCCGATGGCCCTCATGGCTGCTGGTATCCCCTGCGGCACCGAGGTCGAGGTCAAGTGCGACGGCGCTGACGAGGCCGAGGCTCTGGCTGCCGCCATCGAGCTCATCAAGAGCGGTCTTGGCGAGTAGAACTCAAACGGGTCGCATGTTGAACAACTAAGTTCATATTTGGGGGCGCAGTGACCTGTTGTAAGGTAGCTGCGCTCTTTTGTCATGGATATGGCAAAACGCTTTATCACATGACACGGAGAGAGGAATGGGAATGTATCAGGGAGTCAACGCTTCCGAGGGCATCGGTATCGGCACCGTCATGGTCGCCGTCGATCCCGACTTGACGTTTGAGCCGCACGAGGTTGCTGATTCGGCAGCAGAGAAGGAGCGCTATCAGTCCGCTCTTTCGGTCTTCTGCGAGAAGACCCAGGCTCAGGCCGACCACATGAAGGAGACGGTGGGCGAGGCCGAGGCCGAGATCATGAGCGGACACATTGTCCTGGCTCAGGACCCGGGCATGACCGACGCCATCAACGCCGCCATTGACGGCGGTACCTGCGCCGAGCAGGCGCTCATGGACACCTCGACCATGTTCGAGAACATGTTCCTGTCCATGGACGACGAGATGTTCCGTCTGCGCGCGGCCGACATCGCCGACATCCGTACCGGTATTCTGGCCGAGTTGCTGGGCAAGGAGGTCGTCGACCTCTCCGTCCTGCCCGAGAACACCGTCGTTGTCGTGCACGACCTCACGCCGTCCATGACCGCCACGATCGATAAGGCCCACGTTGCCGGTATCGTCACCGAGACCGGTGGCCGCACGTCGCACTCCGCGATCATTGCGCGCGCCCTCGAGATCCCGGCTGTCCTTTCGGTTTCCAACAGCTGCACCGCTCTGCGCAACGGCATGACCGTTGTCGTCGACGGTGGCAAGGGTATCGTCGAGGCCGATCCCGACGAGGAGACGCTCGCTGCCTACACCGCCAAGGCTGAGGCCTTCGCTGCCGAGAAGGCAGCCCTCGAGGCCTTCCGTGGCAAGCCGTCCGTGACTGCCGATGGCATCAAGAAGATCATCGCCTGCAACATCGGTAACCCCGATGACGTGCCCAACGCGCTCGATCACGACGCCGAGGCTATCGGTCTGTTCCGCTCCGAGTTCCTGTTCATGGACTCTGCTGAGCTTCCTTCCGAGGAGGAGCAGTTCAACGCCTACCGTAAGGTCGCCAGCGCGCTCAAGGGTGCTCCGGTCATCATCCGCACGCTCGATGTGGGTGGCGACAAGGAGATTCCGTATCTGCATATGGTCAAGGAAGACAACCCCTTCATGGGCTTCCGCGCCGTGCGTTACTGCTTGGCCAATCCCGACCAGTACAAGGTCCAGCTCCGCGCTCTGCTGCGCGCTAGCGCCTTCGGTGACGTCAAGATCATGATCCCGCTCGTCACCTGCGTCGAGGAGGTCTTGGCTGTCAAGGAGCTCGTCGAGCAGTGCAAGGCCGAGCTGACCGAAGAGGGTCGCAAGTTCAACGAGAACATCGAGGTCGGCATCATGGTCGAGACGCCCGCCGCTTCGCTGCTCGCAGACCGTCTTGCCGAGGTCGCCGACTTCTTCTCCATCGGCACCAACGACCTGATCGGCTACACCATGTGCGCCGACCGTGGTAACGACACCATCTCCAACCTGTACCAGGTTTACTATCCCGCCGTGCTCCGCTCGCTCAAAAACATTATCGAGAGCGGCGTGAAGGCCGGCATCATGGTCGGTATGTGCGGCGAGGCCGCTGCCGATCCGCTGCTCGAGCCGCTGCTGATCAGCTGGGGCCTGGAGGAGTTCTCGATGAGCGCTCCGTCCATCCTGCGCGCCCGCAAGACCATCAGCCAGTGGACCAAGGCCGAGTGTGACGAGCTCGCCGAGAAGGCGCTCGCCTGCAACACCGCTGCCGAGGTCAAGGCACTGCTCGAGTCCGCCGCTCGCTAATTTGGTATCAGAGGTAACCGCGTGGTTGGAATGGGCCGACCACGCGGCCCTCACATATACAGGGGGTACTGTAAATGTTCTACACGCTAACCGCTAACCCGGCTGTCGACATGACGGTTTCGAGCTCTCCGCTCGAGCCCGACGAGAACGTCCGCACCGGGTCGGCCAGCTACACGGCTAACGGCAAGGGCCTCGACGTGTCCTTCGCTTTCAAGAAGATGGGTGTCGACACCGTCGCGCTCGGCTTCTTCGCCGGCTTCACGGGCAAGTTCATCGTCGAGGAGGTCATGAACCTGGGTTGTCTCTGCCGCCCGGTCTGGACCGACGGTATCACGCGCATTAACACCTACGTCAACGATGGCCAGCACGAGTACGGCATCCTGAACCCGGGTGCTCCGATCACGCCGCAGCACCAGGAGGAGCTCTACAACATCCTGGACACCGCGGGCGATCTCGAGTGCCTGATCGTTTCCGGCTCCGTGCCTCCCAAAGCTACGCCCGACTTCCTGGCTCAGGTCATGGAGCACGCTCAGGCTCGTGGCGCCGACGTCGTCCTGGACCTGTCCTCCGACAAGCTCAAGGAGCTCGCTCACAAGAAGCCGCTGCTCATCAAGCCGAACCATCACGAGATGAAGGCCATCTTCGGCGTGCCGGTCGACACCGACGACGAGGTCCGCGTTGCCATGAAGATGGCTCACGACGCTGGCGTTCAGAACGTGCTGCTCACCCGTGGTAGCCGCGGCGACGCTTACTTCTCCAACGGCGAGGACATCTGGTACGCCAAGCGTGAGTTCAACATTAAGCTGGTTTCTTCTGTCTGCGCCGGCGACTGCACCCTCGCTGCTTTCCTGCACAAGTGGTACAGGGATCGCGACAACGTCGAGGAGGCCATGAAGCTCGCTATGGCCACCGGCGCCAACGTTGCCGAGTCCGTCGGCATCGGCGATTTCGGTCACGTCGACGAGTACAGCAAGCGCGTTGCTGTCCGTAAGCTCGATCGTCAGTAATCGAACCGCGACAAATTCGTGCGCATGCGGCGCCCCGGTTTCGGCTGGGGCGCCTTTTTGTTCCGCCACGGGGGAGAGGTGTTCCGCCGTACTTCATCGCTTCCACACCGTTCACCGAGTAGTCCTAGCCTTTTACCGATGCGTGGAATATACTTTCATTAACACGTTGCTTCGTGAAAGGAACATTCATGATTTACACGCTCACTGCAAATCCCGCCATTGACTACAACATCGCCTGCGACGGTCTTGCTGCCAACACCGTCACGCGTACCCGCAACGCGGTCTACACGCCCAACGGCAAGGGCCTCAACGTCTCGTTTACGCTTGACCACTACGGCGTCGACACCACGATCCTGGGCTTTTTCGCCGGTTTCTCGGGCGAGTTTATCGTTAAGGGCGCCGAGGCCCTGGGCGTGCCCGTCAAGCCCGTGTGGACCGACGGCATTACGCGCGTCAATGTGTTCCTCAACGCCGGCCCCGACACCGAGTACAACATGGTCAACGCCGGTGCCGCCATCAACGAGGCCAACGAGCAGGAGATGTTTGAGCTCATCGATTCGCTCGATGACATGACCTGCCTGGTCATCAGCGGCTCGCTGCCTCCCAACACTTCCGAGGGCTTCTTGGCCGAGGTCCTGCGCCGCGTCAAGGCCAAGGGGGCCGAGTTCGTCCTCGACATCTCGAGCCATCAGCTGGCAGACCTCATTGCCATGGAGCCGCTGCTGATCAAGCCCAATGACGATGAGCTGCTCGACATCTTTGGCATTAAGGTGAGCGGTGGCGACGACGAGTCCGTCAAGGGCGCTATGGCCGAGCTGCACGCCAAGGGCGCCAAGAACGTGCTGCTGACTCTCGGTGGCGCCGGTGCGTACTTCTCCAACGGCGAGCATATCTGGTTTGCCAACCGCACCTTCGACGTCAAGCTGCTGTCGACCGTCTGCGCCGGCGATTCCTCGCTGGCCGCCTTCCTGTCCGTGTGGCACGACGCCCCCGAGCGAGTCGAGGATGCCTTGCGTCTTTCGATGGCCACCGGCGCCAACGTGGTCGAGTGCCCCGGTCTGGGCGATTTTGCCAAGGTGGACGAATATAAGAAGCACATCGAGGTTCGCCAGGTCTGCTAGCCGCATCGAAAAATCGCTGCCGAACACCCGCTTTGGATCTCCAAGGCGGGTGTTTTTTTGCTCGCTGAACGTATGTGGCGTCTGCTGTCTCGTTTTATCTAATCGACGACGCGATTGCGTGTGCGCGCTTTCTCGTTTCTTGTTAGACTTCTTGAGAACCATCGATTAACGCTCACAAGTGCAGGAGGCCATAGGCATGTGCAATGTTTCGCTCAACGGTACTCAACCGTCCGATGCGTCCCTGCGCGTCCTGCGCGCGCTTGAGGCGGCTGGTCTTGAGGCTTGGTACGTGGGCGGTTGGGTGCGCGACGCCCTGATGGGTTGCCCCAGCCACGATGTTGATATGTGCTGTAGCGGCCTGTGGCAGGAGTCCAAGGCGCCGCTCGAGGCCGCTGGTATCGCGGTTGTGGAGTCGGGCATTAAATTTGGCGGAATCACGGCTATCTCCGATGGCGAGCGTATCGAGGTCACCACGTACCGTCTGGATGGCTTTTACACCGATGGTCGCCATCCCCAGAGTGTGGAGCGTGCCGCCTCGCTCGAGGACGATCTGGCGCGCCGCGACTTTACCGTCAACGCCATGGCCTGGCATCCCGAGCGCGGGCTTGTCGACCGCTACGACGGCCAGGGTGACTTGGAGCGCAAGCTGATTCGCGCTGTCGGCGATCCCAAGCGTCGCTTTAACGAGGACGCCCTGCGCATGCTGCGCGCGGTGCGCTTTGCCTGCCGCCTGGACTTTATGATTGAGCCCGAGACCAAGCGTGCGCTTGCCGAGTGCGCGCCGCTGCTCGATGCCGTAGCGCGCGAGCGTGTGGGTATTGAGCTCGAGGGCATTCTTTCGACCGGTCACGGGGGAGACGCCATGTTGCGCTACCCTGAGCTCATCTGCGCCGCTGTGCCCGAGTTGGCAGCGGGTCGCGGGTTTGATCAGCGAAGTGTCTATCATGCGTTTAACGTCTACGAGCATATCGCCCGTGTGCTGACGGTGGCAGGGGAGCTGGCGCTGTGCGACGGCGTCGCGCCATCGTCGAGCCTTATGTGGGCGGCGTTTTTGCACGATGTCTCCAAGCCCGAGTGCTTTACGGTCGATCACGCCGGCAGCGGACACTTCTACGGTCATCCCGAGCTCGGCGCCAAGAAAGCGCGCGTCATTATGGATCGCCTGGCACTCTCGCACGACCTGGTGCGCGACGTTTGCCTGCTCATCAAATATCACGATAAGGCGCTGCGCCCCGAGCGCTCCTGCCTGCTCAATATGATGCGCGCACTTTCGGGTGAGGGCGTCGACACGGCCCGCCTGATTGACGAGCTCATGGACCTCAAGCGTGCTGACACGCTTGGCAAGGCCCCATCGTGCTTCTATTACGTTGAGACGATTGAGGAGATGCGCGCGCTGGCGCACGAGCTGCTGAAGGCAGGGGAGCCCCATACGCTCAAGATGCTCGCCATCAACGGCGGCGACCTGATCCGTGCCGGAGTCAAGCCCGGGCCGGAACTGGGTCAGCTTCTCAACTCCGCCCTCGACGCCGTGATCGAAGACAATATTCCCAACGACCGCGAAGCACTCCTGGCTCACTTGCACCTGGGGTAGCTAATTTGGGACGGGGCCTTTTTAGCTACTCCTGCTGTCAATCGGATGAACCGATACTGATTCTGGCAGGGGTAGCTAAAAAAGCCCCGTCCCAAATTAGCTACCAAGTTTACCTGCGTATTCCATAACCTGCCGACAATTTTTCGGCAATTTGGAATTTCTTCTTGCGCTGACGTTTTTTGTCCCGTAATATATTTCTTCGCAGCACGGCAGTGCAGTTGTCATGTGGCCCGTTCGTCTAGCGGTTTAGGACGCCGCCCTCTCAAGGCGGAGATCACCAGTTCGAATCTGGTACGGGCTACCAC
>WGSQ01000096.1 GCA_014871605.1 Collinsella sp.
ACCGGGCCCCCGGCACGCCCCGCTACTGTAGCAACAACCAAGCAGCCCGTGCAATTCACTACGCTAAAGCATCGGGTTGGAAGATCTCGATGTTCCGACGGCGTTTACGTTGCTGAACTAAATCAATTTGGTTGACTCCAGTTTTTCGATGATCCAGTCGTTGGCTTTGATGACCGGGCGGCGGAAGACGACGCCCAGTGCCAGCGACGGAATCAGATAGCTCGCCAGAATACCCAGCTCAACCCAGTACTCCATATGGTAGGCACCGGCCATGGCGGCGTGCATGGCGTTGATGCCGTGGGTAAACGGCAGGAACGGGTAGATCGCCTGGAACACGGGACCGGTCATCTCGATGGGGAACGTGCCACCCGAACCGCCGACCTGCATGACCAGCAGCACGACAGCGAGGGCCTTGCCGATATCGCCAAACGAAACCGTAAGCGTGTAGACGATATTGGAGAACACGAGACTCGCAACCCAGCCCGCCAGCACAAACTGCAACGGGTTGTCGCACTGGATGCCAAAGAACAGAATGTCGCCCGCGCACACGAGCGTTGCCTGCAGCAAGGCCAGACCGCCAAAGAACAGATAACGGCCCAGGTAGATCTCGTGCAGGCGCACGGGAATGAGCTCGTTGATAAGCTCATCGTCAACCGAGACCTTCATCATGGCCGCCAGAACAATCGAGCCCACCCACAGCGACAAAATCGTATAGAACGGCGCCATGGCCGAGCCGTAGTTGCGGATCGGATAGACCGGCTTGCGGTCGAGCGCGACGGGACCGGAAAGCGACACGGCCAGACCCTCGGGGTCGTTGCCGATCATCGTCTTGATCGTGGCCAGGTCACCCGAGATCAGAGCGCTATCAAGCTCGTCCTTAAAGGCACTGATCTTGTCCGACGCCTCGCCCAGCTGATCGGAAGCCTTGTTGACGAGCTTTGCAGCCTTGGAGAGACCCTTCGCGAGCGAACCAGAAGCGTCGGTCAGACCGCTCACGGCGCTATCCAAGTCACCCGAGATACCGTTCAGGGAATCCAGAACGCCCGAAATGGTCTTCTTGAGCTCCTTGGCCTTAACCGAGAACGTAGAATCGTAGTCGGACTTGGCACCCGAGATACCCGCCTTGGCATCGGCGATGGCCTGGTCGACCTCGGCACGCGAGTTGTTGACCTCCGCCATGCCGTCCGAAAGGGACTTTGCGGTCGCCGTCAGGTCCTTCGCATTGTTGCGGTACTCCACGGCAATTCTGCCCAGCGACGTCGCAGCGGACTTGAGGCCGTCTTTGAGCTTGTCATCACTCACCTGGTCGGCAAGGTTGCGGAGCCGATCGGCCATCGCATTGATATCGTCAGCACGCGTATTGAGCGCCGCTGCGGCTTCGTTGAGCTGAGACACCGTAAGGTCAACATGCTGATTCGCGGCATCGAATGCCTTCGCAAGCTCGGCGGACACGTTGTCGAACGAGCTTGCGCTTCCGTCAATCGCCGCGTCAACGGCATCGTTGGCGGCCTTGAGCGCTTCCTTGGAATCATTGATGCCGCTCTTGGCGTGCTCCATCAGCTGCTTCGTCGACTCATCGACGGTGCCCGTCTGCTTGAGCATGCCGCCCGCCGATGTCAGCGAATCGGACGTAGAGCTCAAAATGCCCGCGAGCGACGTCGCACTCGCCTGAACGTCCTGCAGGTCCTCGACCGAATCGCCCAGCGTAGAGGACAGATTGGCGATAAAGTTGCTCACCTGGTCGGTGCTCATATAGTCGAGCAGGCTGGACACGGTTTTAAGACCGATAGTCGTGATGGTCTTGGTAAAGGTCTCGTTGACCTGACTCTGGACGGCGCTCGAGCCTTTCTCGGTCACGATCTGCGCGATGGCGTTGGCCTTCTGGTTCTCGTAGAACTCGATATCGGCGTGCTTCACCTCGGTCGAGAAAAGCGTCATCATGTCGGCGCTAAACGTTTTAGGGATAACGACGGCAGCGTAGTACGCGCCCGACTTAACGCCCTCAATCGCCTTATCGCGATCGTTGAGGACGACCCAGTCGAAGTTCTCGTTGCCGCGCAGGGTGGCGGTTACGTTTTCGCCCACGTTGACCTCGACGGGAATCAGATCGCTCTCGTAGCCCTCGTCGGTGTTGACCACTGCAATCTTAAGGTTGCCGGTATTGCCGTAGGGGTCCCAGCTGCCGGCGATGTTAAACCACGCGTACAGGCACGGCACGATAATGAGGCCCATCACGACAACCATGCCGATCACGGAGCGAGACACGTTTTGGACATCGCGCTTAAACAGGTGCAGGATGTTTTTCATTTATGCCTCACCTCCTTTAGAGTGCTTGCCAAGCGGGGTGGTGTCCCCGTCGTTTCCGCTTACGTTGTCAACGTCGTCGACATCTTGAGCCTTACGATGCGCACCGATATGCGGCAGACGGCTCGTGGGCTGTTCGCTGTCCTTGGTGCCCCGCTCGCTGGCGTTGAGACCAAACATGCGACGGGCAGCAGGGATGGCAGCCGTGTGCTCGCGCATCTCGCGGCGAAGGTCCTCGTCCGAAAGCGCCGAGATACGCATCTGGGTATTGAGGCTCGCACGGATGTACTCGATGTTGATGAGCCAGCCACAGATGGCGATAACCGAAATGATCCAGATAACGAGCAGGATAATCTTGCCGTTATTGTCGATATCGAGCACCGTCGAGAGCACAAAGAGCAGGACCTGCACGCCTACCACGGCAGCAAAACCGCCCTTGATGTAGTACGGGTAGCGATGCTCAAACGCCACGGCATGATCGAGCAGCTCGCGACGGTACGAATCGGAATCGAGCATGACGCGCATGGCCGTGCGCAGCGAATAGCGCTGGCGCGGCAGGTCGTTGGACTCGCAGATCATGAGGCCCGTCGTGGAAAGCTGCTTATCAAAGAGCAGATTGAGGTTGAGCAGCAACGGGCGCAGCTGCAGACCGATAAAGAGCGCGATGATAAGGAACACGCCCAGGATGCACAGGTTGAACAGGTAGTTGAACGAGTACATGCCGCCGACCGTCTCGCGCAGCAGATTGATGCCGTAGGTAAAGGGCAGCAGCGGATGCAGCCACTGGAAGAAGCCGGGCATCATCTCGATGGGATACATGCCCGACGAACCCGGAATCTGCACGATAACGAGAATGACACCGATAGCCTTGCCGATATGCTTAAAGGTGGTGGACAGCGCATAGATGATGTTGACGTAGGTGAACGAGATAGCGATGCCGCCCAGCACGAACAGCAGCGGGTTGACGCACTGCACGCCAATCACCAAATCGCCCACCGTAACGATGATGGCCTGGAACGCACCCAGGATCACCATCAGCAGCCAGCGGCCAAAGTAGCCCTGACGCGCCGTAAAGCTACCGATGCCCTCGCGGTCGACCTCGAGCTTGTAGATAGCGATGAGCACATAGCCGCCTACCCACAGCGCCAGATTGGTGTAGAAGGGCGCGATGCCCGAGCCAAAGCTCTTGACCGGATAGATTGACTTGGACGTCAGCTCAACCGGTGATGCCATGAAATCTGCCACGTCATCGACGTCGACGTCCATGAGGTCGGCTAACTCGCCCATAGACTCAGAGGTCTGTAGCGCCGCAATGTCATTGGCGGCGGTCGCGAGCTTGTCCTGAACCTTGGCAAGGGAGGCGTCGGTTTGGGACAGCGTGGTCTTTGCCTGCTTGAGCGTGGCGTCGAGCTGCGCCAGCGTGCCGCGCGCGCTCGCTATCGTGGGGGTCATACCCGATACAATGCCGGTCAAATCGCCCGAAACGGCGGCAAAGGAGTCGAGCGCGCTCGAAGCCTTCGGCAGTGCGTTCTGCCCCAGATCGGTCTGAGCCTGACCGAGGTTAGCCGTACCGGTCTGAATTGCCGCGTTGAGTGCGTTGCTCGCGCTTGAGATTGCCGTAGCGTCGTTTGCCATGGCGCTCGACTGTGCAGAAAGGCCATCCTTGATGCTCTGCAGCTTCTGGTTTTGCTCGCGAAGCGAATTGATGGTCGATGCGATGAGCGCGTCGGCGTCCTCCGATCCCGTCGACGTATCGTTAGCGAGGATCTGCAGGCGCTCGATGACAGCGCTGTTGTGGTCAATCGTCGCCTGAAGGGATTCGAGCGAGTTGTCGATTCGAGTGGTCGTGGACGTAACCGTACCGGTAAGTCTGCCAATCGCGGCGTTCGCAGAAGCCGATGTCTTACTCAGCACGATGCTGCCCTCCGAAAGTGCCTTGGAGAGCGAGGTGATGGACTTGCCAGCCGTGGTGCGAGCTTCGCCCAGCAGATCATTACCCTGAGCGATTGCCTGCGTTAGCGAGGGCGCCTGTCCTTGCAGGCCCGCCAACGCAGCATCGGCCGAAGCAATCGAGCCGCTTGTCTTGTCGATGGCGGTGTTCATGTCGCCGATGGAATCACGTACTTCGCCCAGGGCATCAGACGCCTCGGACACCGAGCCCGCCAGCGAATCCTGGGTCTGGGTTGCCTTGTCTTTAAGGTCGATGCCAGCATCTTTGGCAATGCCCGCGACGGTCTCGCCCACCGTGGAGACAAACTCCGAGTTGATCTGCTCCTCGATGGTGTTGGCACCGGTATCGGTGACCTTGGGCGCAATGGCGCTCTTTTTTTCGTTGACGTAATAGGTGAGCTTCGGCTGATGGTAATTGCCGTCGAGCATCGAGACGAGATTGTCGGAGAAGTTCTTGGGAATCACGATGGCAGCATAGTATTCGCCACTTTCGACGCCCTCTTTGGCATCTGCCGCCGAGTCGACGAAGGTCCAGCCAAGCTGGTCGTTCTCCTTGAGCCGGTCGACTACCTTATCGCCTGCGTTAAGCTCGCCCACTAGGTCGTTCTGGGTGCCCTGGTCGTTGTTGGCGATGGCAATTTTAATGCCCTGGGTATTTCCGTACGGATCCCAGTTGGCAACGATGTTGTACCAGGCATACAGCGAGGGAATGACGCACACGCCCAGGGTAACCACCAGGGCGACGGGGTTCATAAGCAGTCGCTTAATGTCGCGCTTAAATATCGCAAAGGAGACCTTTGCATTGGATAGTTTGCTGCCGAGACTCACGCTTGGACCATCCATCCTATCGTTGAATCGAATCGTACTATCGACAACCATTGTACGTAGACGCTTTAGTGCCTCGCGGCACAATGGTGCTGAGTTTTGCGGGTAGCAATATACTACGAAGATGATTTAACGTACAGTTGTACAGTATCTTAAATTCCCGCAGCTCCCAAAACCACAACCCGCACAAACTAGCAATCCGACTAGTCGTTGGGGACGTTCTTAAACGACTAGTCAAACAAGAACGTCCCCAACGACTAGTCATTTAAGAACGTCCCCAACGACCACCCCAATGACTACTTAGGGCCACGAAAGCGTCGCAGGTTGAGCATAAGTCAGCGAAAACGCCCCTAAGCGAGCAAGGTGACGTGAAAGAGGAGGGAAGCGTACTTCGGTACGCGACCGACGATTGAACGTCACCTTGCTCGCTTAGGGGCGTTTGCAGCGTCGAGCCGTTACGCGGTTCGTAGAACCGCGTAACTATTACATCAAGTTGCAAACAGCCGCCGCGAAGGCTACGGGGTCCTCGGGGAGGATGCCCTCGACCAGCAGAGCCTGGTCATAGAGCAGACCGGAGTACTGCTTGATCTTGTCGGCGTCGCCTGCCTTCTGGGCAGCGACAAGCTTGTCAAAGACCGGGTGCTTGGCGTTGAGCTCGAGCACGCGTTGGCTCTTGGGCATGCCGTCGGGCGCGCCCTCGGGTCCCTTCTGGAGCACCTTCTCCATCTCGAGCGAAAGTGGGCCCTCGGTGGTGATACAAGCGGGGGCATCGGTCAGGCGCGCGGAGACGGCGACTTTCTCGACCTTGTCACCGAGCGCCTCCTTCATAGCGCTAAAGAGGTCCTCGTTCTCCTTGGTGGCGTCCTCGGCCTCCTTCTTCTCGTCCTCGGTCGCCAGGTCAAGATCACCGGTCGCAACGTTCTTGAGCTCTAGATGACGATCCTCGACCTCGGGCTCGGCACCGTCGGCCACAGCCTTCTCGGCAGCCTCGCGGGCAGCATCGTCCTCGTAGATCTTGGGCATATCGGCGGCAACGTACTCACGCATAGCCTGGAACGTGAACTCATCCACATCCTGCGTCAGCAGCAGCACGTCATAGCCGCGGTCGAGCACGCCCTTTACCACGGGCATCTTGGCCAAGCGCTCACGCGAGTCGCCGGCGGCGTAGTAGATGGCCTTCTGATCCTCAGGCATGCCCTTGGCATACTCGGCCAGGGTAATCATCTTCTGTTCCTTGGCAGACCAGAACAGCAACAGGTCGGCGAGCTCATCGGCCTTCATGCCATAGCTCGAGTAGATGCCGTACTTAAGACCGCGGCCAAAGTTCTCAAAGAACTTCTCGTAGGCCTCGCGGTCGTTGTCACGCATATCCTCAAGGTCGGCGGTAATCTTCTTTTCCACACGCTTGGCGATGGCCTTGAGCTGACGGTTCTGCTGCAGCGTCTCGCGCGAGATGTTGAGCGACACGTCGGCGGAATCCACGACGCCGCGGACAAAGTTGTAGTAGTCGGGCAGCAGGTCGTCGCACTTCTCCATGATCAGGACGTTGGAGCTGTAGAGCGCCAGACCCTTCTCGTAGTCCTTGCTGTACAGATCGAACGGCGCGCGTCCCGGCACAAACAGCAGGGCGTCATACTCGAGCGTGCCCTCGGCGTGGAAGCTGATGGTGCGCGCAGGATCGTCAAAGTCGTGGAACGTGGACTTGTAGAACTCGTCGTAGTCCTTCTGCTCGACATCGGAGCTGTGCTTCTTCCAGATCGGTGTCATGGAATTGACGGTCTCGAGCTCCTGGTAGTCCTCGTACTCGGGCTTGTAATCGTCGCCGGCGTCCTCGGGCTTGGGTTTCTGGCGGCTCTTGGACACCATCATCTGGATCGGGTAACGCAC
>WGSQ01000097.1 GCA_014871605.1 Collinsella sp.
GCCCGAGCCCACGCCGGCGCCCTCGCCGACACCTGATTCGAATGCCGACTCGAGTGACGATGTCAATGATGACAGGATGGATGCGCCCTCGACCGATGCTGACGGTGATGGCTCTGCTGGTGGCATTACCAACAACGGCTCTACCTCGAACGGCTCCGATTCAAACGGCTCTGCTGCGGGCGATTCGTCTTCAAGCTCTGCCGGCAATACGGACAGCGCCGCCTCTGGTTCGACCGACGCTGGTTCCTCTGACTCTTCCACTGGCTCGAGCGATTCGTCCGTTGGCACCGGCTCTAACAACGGCTCCGGCTCTAACGCAACCCCTGGTTCCGATGCTTCCAAGGATGACTCGAATAAGGCGCCGGACGCTCCCGTTGCTTCGCCGGACAAGAAGCCTTCTTTCTCCGTGCAACTTGGTTCTACGCTGGGCTCTTCGCTGATGGCTGGCGTCAATAACGGCTCGACCCAGAACAAGGACAACTCTGATCGGGTTTCCGCGGAAAAGACCGAAGCCGCAAAGGGCGACTCCAAGGACGAGGCTTCCGAGAAGACCGAATCCGATAAGGGTTCTAGCTCTGAGGAGAAGGGCGACAAGTCCGAACAGAAGAAGGGCGAGGATAAGAAGTCTGAATCTGAGGAGAAGGACGAGAGCAAGACCGAGGGCGAAAAGAAACAGTCCGAAGACGACGACAAGAGCGGTGCTGACAACCAGGTCCAGGAGCAAAATGACTCCAAAACGGTGACCACTACGACCACGACGACCACCACAACCAAGTCATCTGGCGGCAATATGCCCAAGACGGGCGATCTGATTGTGATGGCGGGCCTTGCCAGCGCGAGCTTGGCCACGCTGGGCGCTACGTCTATCGTAAGTGGTAAGCATAAGCTCGATCAGCAGAAGAAAGCTTCTGGGGAGGACGGCTCGGAGGAGTAGCCTCTCGGTTACTAGATAACTAAAGAGTTAGGACGGGGTCCGGTGCGAATGCATCGGGCCCCATTTTGTTGCACAACGATTTGTTATGCCCCCTCAAGGCCTTTGTTCCTACCGTTGCCCGATATGATCGCGCGGCGACATCGGTACGCGCGAGGCGGTCATTACAATTGGCATCGTGTTGCGATTTAGGGGGAACGTTTTGGTGTCTGAACAGGTAAATAATGGTTGTGCTGCCGACTTTGGCGTGCGTTTGATCGGCTGTGCCGACGATGCGGCTTTACCCATTGGCATGCATGACTATGCGGAGGCTCGTGGTAGCTGCACGCGGGTCGACAAGACCATGTTTATTGCAGATGTGTTGGACTGCGACGCGTCCGTTGTGGTGTGCTGTCGACCCGAGGGTTTTGGCAAGAGCATGAACTTGTCGATGCTCAGGGCTTTTCTGGAGCGTCCAGCGGTCGGTCGCGCTGGTCAGCGTTTGTTTGCCGATGCTCAGATTTGGGATGCAGACGGCGGGCGCTATCGGGATGAGTACGCTTGCTATCCGGTGATATCGCTGGACTTTTCTGGCGCTGCGAGGCGTGGCCCCGCTGTTGCCGGCGTCGTGCGCGATGCCCTTTCGGGCGAGTGCGCTCGCTTGTTGGCGCTCTTGGAGGCTCCGGATTTAGCTCGAGATAAGGTGCGTCACATCGAACGCGTCGCGCGTGACGTGGCGAGCGCGGACGAGGTTGACTCGGTGCTCGGTGTGCTCATAGAGCTGCTGGAGATTGCCTGTGATGAGCAGGTTGTATTGCTCGTTGATGGGTACGATGCGGCGTGGTCTCGCCGTGCGAGCGCGAGGGACGCTTCTGACGCCGATCCGGCAGAACTACTTGACCGTGTGCTGTTTGACGCCATTGCTGCCGCGGGTCATTCGCTACGCTTTGCTTGTCTGATGGGGGAGCGTCCCAGTCCTGCCGAAGCGGCGCTTTCTTCGCGCAGTTGCTCGTATTGTCTGTCGACGCCGCTTTCGACGTGGTGTGACCGTTGGTTCGGCTTTTCGGATGCCGAGGTCCAGGCTCTGTTGAATCATGCTGGGCGTGAGGAATATCTTGATGATGCGCGTGAATGGCTCGAGGGATATCGGTTTGGTAGGGCCTATTGCTCGAGTCCAGCGCGTGTGATCGGTTTTCTGGACCGAGGCTGCACGGCGCCCGTGCGTGCCGATCTGTATGGGTATGCGGATTGCCTGAGTAGGGTAGTTGCCGGGTGGAATCTCGACCGCCTTTCGGTCTTGTTTGATTTGCTCGAGGCCCATAGGTGTGCTGAGGTCCCGCTTTGTTTGGGCGCTGCAGAGCCAGATGTCTCGCCTGACGATGGCATGTGGACAGCGCTGTATCTGTCCGGTTTTCTCACGACGGATATGACTGAGGAGCCAGAGCATGGCGATCGGCTCCGTGCTTTGCGATTGCCCAATAAAGAGCTTCGCCAGGCCTTGCGTCTAGTGATTGTTGAGTGGTTTGAGTGCGCTGCCGAAGACATTCGAGACGTCGATGCGTTTCGCGACGGGCTGTGCCGTGGGAACGAGGATACCGTGAGGCGGGCGCTAAGCCGCATCCTGGGGGATGCGGGAATCGGTGAGACCGACCCAGATAAGCCGCTGCCATATCATCTGTTCTTGCAGGGGCTCTGCTTTGGCTTGCCGGGCTATGCCAATCCTGCTTCGAGGCGAAAGTGTGGCGCGGGTCGCTGGGACATCCAGGTTTTTCCTACGGGCGCTGTGTTCGACGTAGCTGACACGATCGGCATGCTGGACGAGCGCCCGCTTATAACGATCAATATGATGTATGACCCCGATGTGGATGCGCTGGGGTTGGAATTGCTGGCCGTGCAGTCGCTACTCGACATAGAGCGCGATGGCATCGACGAAATTCGTGTGCCGCGCCCCGGCGTGGGTCGCATGCGCTGGGGGTTCGGTTTTGATGGGCAGCATGTGGCTACGGTGTGCCAGCGGCTTTAAGCGCCGAGGTGTTTCCGGCTTCCGTTACTCGGTGTCCTTCATGGGCGGCATGGGCTTCCAGTCGGGGTCCTTGATGATCTTGCGGGCGTCCTTCATGCCGCGGCGCAGCGCCGGAATGCCGGTCTTAAAGCACTTATCGACCGCAGCCAGGCGAATGAATTCCTTGCAGAAGGTCGCGGCATTGCCCAGGCGGAACAGCATGGGGTGGTAGTCACCGTAGATCTGCATATAGCGAGCGAGGAAGCCTCGGTTGCGCATGATGTAGTAGCGGTTGGTGTCGCTCGTAGAGTTGAGCTGGCGTTTGCCGGCGATATCCCAGTTAGAGACGGCGCGGGCGCGCTTGAGAACCACGTCGGCAACAACGACGGCGGGAAAGTGTTGGCTGGCTACGTAGCCGTAGCAGGCATCGTCGCCGTAGATAAAGAATCGCGCATCGGGCAGGCCGATCTTATCGACCACGCGGCGCGAGAACATGCCGCCCTCAAAGCATAGCTGGTTCATGGCACGGTAGCCCTCGGGTCCCAGGTCCCACTTGGCGACAGGGTTGGGAATGCCGAGTGAAAGGATGAGTTGGTATTGCCAAAAGAAGGCGCCGCCGTCAAAGTCCAGGCGCGAACCCTGGATGACATCGTAGCGATCGGTCCACTTGGCAAGACGCTCGATGCCTTCGGGGATGACGAGCACGTCGTCGTCCATCACCCAGAACCACTGAGCGCCCAGGTCGTAGGCGCACTTGGTGCCGGCGGAGAAGCCACCTGCGCCGCCGCCGTTTTTGAGCTGCGGCGCGTAGATAACGCGGTTGGTGCCACCCTTTGCATCGGGCTGGTTGGTGTCGATGCCCCACAGGGTGGCGAGGCGCTCGTTGAATGCGGCGCACATGGCCTTGGTCTCGCGCGAATTCTCGTTATCGACAATCACGATGCGCCAGGGCGCGGCAGTGAGCTTGGTCATAGAGTCGAACAAGTTGGCCAGGAGTTCCTGGCGCTTATAGGTGACGACAACGATGGCGAGTTTGTCGATGGGAGCGGGGAGGGTTGAAGGCATGGGGCAATATATCCTTTCACGCGCGGCGGGCGAGTGCTGCGCGGAAGCTATCGAATACGTCCTTGGGACTGTCCTATTGTAAAGGCTCGGCGCACCTTGGCGGCAAGCTTTGAATAAAACGCAGGAACCTGCCACGGCTGTAGCGGCTTTAGCGTCTGACGGCAGCGTCTCTATTGCCGCTTGGGCTTGCGAGCGATAAGGCTTCTAGCTGCGTCGATGATGAGGAGCGCTAAGGCAAAGACGATGCTAATGACGGTACCCGTGACGATACATATAGCTGCCGGGCTGTTTTGGCTGACCAGTATGTTTGCGAGCAACGTATTGAAGACGGGACGCCACAGGCTACTGGTGAGCGACTGCGTCACATAGAAACCGAGCGTGGCGGTCGATAAGGTGACGATGACACCTGCAGTCCGCGGATTGCCTGAGGCACTGCGTCGGGTTGCCGCAAAGAGCAAGGAGGCGGCAGCGAGGGCAAACGAGATCAGCGAGGTTGATTTGTAGGAGAGGACTGCCATCGCCGTGAGGTTGCCGGTGAAGGAGAGTGCTCCTTCCAGGATGATGGTGAGTACCAAAACCGTTACGAGCGAGCGCATGCCCAAGGCGCCCGCCCTGTCCGAATCCATGACATCGGTAACGTCGCGGAGCAGCCCACCGATCAAAAACGCGATAACGTACGTGACGGCGCTCATGAGCTTTTGGAGCCAAGAAAACTCACCGCCGTTTGTCGCGCTCATGGCGGCTAAATACCCGTTAACAACAAATGCGAGGATGCCAACGGCGATGACCGTCGTCGTGTAGCTCTTCTGGGAGAGTCGGCTCTTGGCCAGTCCAAACCATGGCGCCATGAAGACCGTGGCGGCATAGACCCAGATAAACTCAAGGCCTAGTGTGTACCAGTAGTGCGTATTGAGGGTAACATCGGGAATGGGGGAGACGACCGTGGACCACGTCAGCGCCACGAGGCAATAAAACGCGGTGGGCATAACAACCTTGCCCAGACGCTGCGCCATCCGCTGCATTTGTGACTTCCACGCTGCTCCACCGTCCCAAGCACGCGCGGCCGAAGCGATGAGAAAATAGCCCGAGATCATAAAGAAGACCTCGTTGGCCCAGCAGCCCAGCAAGTTGATAAAGCCGAGTGCGCCGGAGTAGGGGAAGGCGGCGAGCGGCGTGTATTCCTGCAAGCCGACGCAGGTCCCCTGGAAGGTCCACTGAAACGTGTGGAATACCGCGATGCCGGCGACCGCGATCAAGCGCAAGGCTTCGATGGGTATGTTGCGTGCGGCTTTGGGCTGCATGACGTCCTTTCTTATCGGTTTGCCTCTGCGAGCTCCATAGATTATATAAACGCCCGCTGGCGCGCTGACCCTTTGATACCATGAAACGACAGGTATTTCCTAAGGAGCACATTTGTCTACTAACGCCTCTGGCAGCCCTGTTCTGTCGCTGCTTATTCCCATTTACAATGTTCAGCGCTACCTGCGCGAGTGCCTCGATTCCGCCCTGGCGCAGACGCTCAAGGACATCGAGATCATCTGCATTAACGACGGGTCGACCGACAACTCGCCCGCGATTATCCGCGAGTATATGGATCGCGATGGGCGCGTCAAGATGATCGACAAGGCCAACAGCGGCTACGGCGACTCGATGAACCATGGCCTGGAGATGGCGCGTGGCAAGTACGTCGGCATCTTAGAGTCCGATGACTTTATAGCGCCCGACGCACTCGAAAATCTTGTCTCGGCCGCCGATAGCAATAATGCCGACTTTGCGAAGGCGAACTTTGATTTCTACTGGTCTAAGCCCGAGGAGCGCCGTTCGCTGCACGAGATGTTTAAAGCCAAGGACTGCGGCAAGCCGGTGCACCCGAGCGATACGACGCAGTTCTTTAAGCAAAAGCCGTCGATTTGGTCTGCCGTGTACCGTCGCGATTTTCTTGAGCGCAACGGCATTACGTTCCTGCCGACTCCGGGGGCATCCTTTCAGGACACGTCATTCGCCTTTAAGGTGATCGCGTGCGCCGATAGGGCTGTTTACCTGCATGATGCCGTGCTGTCGTATCGCCAGGACAACGAGAATTCCTCGGTCAATTCTTCGGCTAAGGTCTTTTGCGTCAATACCGAGTATGCCGAGATTGATCGTTGGATTCGAGAGGATTATGCCCGTGACCACGCAAGTGATGACGTCGCGCGCATGCTCAAGTTCAATCAGCTCATTAAGTACGATTCGTACATGTGGAACTACGTGCGCCTGGCGCCTAAGTTCTATAAGGAGTTCCTGGTGCAGATGGCCAAGGAATTTCAGGCGGCCTTGGACGCGGGCGAGTTTTCGCTTGACGACCTCAAGCCGTGGAAGCGCGCGAATCTTGCTGCCATCCTCAAAGATCCTGAGGGCTGGGTTGACGAGCATCCGAGTTTTGCGACGGATGGCGCCTTGGGGCGTGCTAAGTATTACGCCTCGGTTGGAGGCCCAGGCGTGGTTGCCGCCTTCCTCATCGAATCGCTGAGGGGGTAGGTCGCCATGGGCGAGGTCTCGTGTCCTAAAGCTACCATTGTCGTCCCCGTTTATAACTCTGTGCGTTCCATTCAGCGATGCCTCGATTCGCTGTTGGCGCAGTCCGAGCGCTCGATTCAGGTTGTCTGCGTCAACGACGGTTCGACTGATGATTCGTTGAACGTGTTGCACCAGATCGCGCAGGCCGACGATCGCGTACTGGTGATTGACCAGGAAAATGCGGGTGTCTCGTGTGCTCGAAATGCCGGTATCGATACCGCCGAGGGTGAGACCGTCTTTTTTGTGGACGCCGACGATTATATCGATGTCCGGACGGTCGAGCGCGTGCTGCATGCCATGGAGTCCGCAGATGCCGAGGCCGCCGTCTTTGGCGGCGTTTGTGAAC
>WGSQ01000098.1 GCA_014871605.1 Collinsella sp.
CACGCTATTCAGCGCGCTTGATAGGATGACGAACCACAGTCTTAAGTTTCTCCGGCGCACACTTGCGTGGATCGGAAAGATAGATTTCGTGATGTAAACGGGTGTCTGAGAAGTCGGGGACATAGCCCTGCTCGGTCGCATATTCATGCATGGCGTCTACGGTTGCCGGCTCGCTGTCGTAGGGTCCGGTATGCATGCATTGAACGCAGAGACCCTCGTCAACTTTAAGCAGCTCGACGGCAGAAAAGTCCAGTTTCTTTTTGGCCGTGGCTTCCGCGACCGCCCAGTCAAAGTCATCCTGAGTGACGAAATCGGGCAGGCGGATGCACGAGATAAAGTTGAAATCGTCCTTGCGTACATAATCGATGTCGCCGCTCGGGGAGTCTTGCCACCAGAAGCCCTCGAGCGGCGGTACCACAAAGTCGAAATAGCCCTCGATACTCCTTGAGCCTTTCTTTGACATCTTGACGGTATAGGCGATGCCGTAAAGCAGCGGCAGGGCATTTTGATACTCGCCACCTTCGGTATTTGGGTCGCCCTTTCCGCGAACGGCAACGTAGCTTATAGGCGGGACAGTTATGATACTCGGCTTGCTTGCAGGTCTGTAGAGCTCCTTGCATTCCTTCTTAAAGTCGAACGCCATGTTGGCCGCCTTTCTGCGTATTGGCCTGCTTAGATAGTGGAATCATATCATAGAAACGAACAGCTGTTCGAATGATTTGGTTGACAGATAGAGATACGTGCGTTGTGTTTGGCGGTCGGCTTGACCCTGTCGATGATTTCTCTGCCTCCCCGGCGTCTCATCTATAGCTGCCGTTTCCCCATATAAAACCTGCCAAAATAAACCTGTCCCTTTTTGGTCGGTGCGAAATGGGTAATACTAAAGAGTTATCCGACCAGATGGGAACCGATCGATGGCCTATATCGAATTCAAAGACGTCATCAAAGCATACGGCGAGGGCGACGCCCGTATTCACGCGCTCGACGGTGCGAGTTTTACGGTCGAGCGCGGTGAGCTCGCCATCATTCTGGGCGCTTCGGGTGCCGGCAAGACCACGGCGCTCAACATTCTGGGCGGCATGGATACGGCGACCTCCGGCACCGTGACGGTGGACGGGCGCGACGTGAGCTCTGCTAACGAGGCACAGCTCGTGGAATACCGCCGCGCCGATGTCGGCTTTGTCTTCCAGTTCTACAATCTGGTCCCCAACCTGACGGCGCTCGAAAACGTCGAGCTCGCGGCGCAAATTTGCCCCGATTCGCTCGATGCCGAACAGACGCTTCGCCAGGTTGGCCTGGGCGAGCGCCTGGGCAACTTTCCGGCACAGCTTTCGGGCGGCGAGCAGCAGCGCGTGTCCATCGCCCGCGCACTGGCAAAGAACCCCAAGCTGCTTCTGTGCGACGAGCCCACGGGCGCGCTCGACTACAAAACCGGCAAGCAGATATTGAAGCTGCTGCAGGATACCTGCCGCAAGCAGGGTATTACGGTCATCATCATCACGCACAACTCCGCGCTCGCGCCCATGGCCGATCGCCTGATCCGCTTTAAGAGTGGTCGTGTGGAGAGCGAGACGGTCCAGCAAAATCCCGTGCCTATCGAGACGATCGAGTGGTAGCGCCCATGGACCAGGACCGCCAAAACAGCCAAAACCACGATACGGAGCACGTGAGTCGGGACTGGGAGTTCGCGACCTACCGTACCGCTCAGAGCTCAAACGATATGGTGCCGACGGTATTTCGCCGTGGCATCTACCGCACAATCCGCGGCAGTCTTAAGCGCTTTTTGTCCATCGTGGTCATCACCGCGCTTGGCGTGAGCGTGATGTGCGGTCTTAAGGCAGGCTGCGAGGATTTGTGCGATTCGGTCGACGCCTATTTTGACCAGCAGAATGTCTATGACATTAACGTGCAGTCGACCTATGGCCTTACGCGCGACGATCTTGCGGCTATCCAAGAGGTCGACGGCGTCGAGACGGCCGAGGGTATCTACACTGAGACCGCCTACACCGCCGTGGGCACAACGCGCGAGCGCGTGGTCGTGCAAAGTCTTTCCAAGGAGAATATCGATCAACCGGTGCTGGTGAGCGGCGATTTGCCCGAGAGCGCCGGTGAGGTCGCGGTGACTTCGAAGTTCCTGAAGGCTTCGGGCAAAAAGCTCGGCGATACCGTGAGTTTTGCCGCCAATGACGCGAGCTCGTCCAACCAAAGTGCCAAGGACCAGTTTGCCGCGGGCGATTACACCATTACGGCCGAGGTCCTCGATCCCACCGACGTGAGCTCCGACTCGACAGTCAACGCCTTTCGCGCTGCTTCGGCTGCGGACTATAAGTTTTATGTGAACGAGGACGCCGCGACATCTTCTTCCTACTCCTCGGTCCACGTGATCGTCGAGGGAGCCAAGAGCCTCAACTCCTATTCGGATGCCTACACGACAAAGATCAACGAGGTCAAGGGCAATATCGAGAAGATCCGCGAGGAGCGTGAGAAGGCACGTGCTCAGGAGTTGACGGTTGACACGCCGGCAAGCTTAGATGCGGCCGAGCGCCAGGCGAATATGCTCTTTGGGATTGAACAGGACAACATCGACCGTATGGCCGAGGGCAGCGAGGAGCGCGTCCAGGCTCAGGCCGAGTTGGACCAGCGCCGCGCCGCCGCCAACCAACAATTCGCCGATGCCCGCGCCGAGCTTTCCGATCTGGGAGAATGCACCTGGTACATCCAGGACCGCGGCAATATCGCAAGCTACTCGAGCGTGGAGAGCGATAGCTCGTCAATTGAAGCCATCGCCACGGTGTTCCCGTTCATCTTCTTTATCGTCGCCGTGCTCATCAGCCTTACCACCGCCACGCGTATGGTCGAGGAGGAGCGCACGCTCATCGGCCTGTATAAGGCGCTCGGCTATTCGCGCGGGCGCATCCTGTCCAAATACGTGGACTATGCGCTGTGGGCTTGTCTGATCGGCGGCGTGCTCGGCAACATCATCGGATTTGTGGGCCTGCCGCTGTTCCTGTTTACGGTGTTCGACGACATGTACTCACTGCCCCAGATGCTGCTTTCGTACGACATCGTGTCCTCGATCGTTTCGGTGGCGCTGTTTGCCGTGGGCGTGGTGGGCGCCACGATTATCGCCTGCCGCCACGAGATGGCCGAGACCCCGGCCTCGCTTATGCGTCCCAAGGCCCCGCGCGCTGGCTCGCGCATCTTGCTCGAGCGCATCGGCTTTATCTGGCGCCACATGGGCTTTTTGAACAAGGTCGCTGCACGCAACCTATTCCGCTATAAAAAGCGCGCCTTTATGACCATCTTCGGCATCGCCGGCTGCACGGCGCTCGTGATCTGCGGTATGGGCATCCGCGATACGTCGGTGGCGCTTTCGCCCAAACAGTACGGGCATATCACGCGTTATGACTTGCTGGCGGTCGCCAACCCCGATGACTTTACGCAGACGTGCGCGGCGTTGGATGAGCGCAGCGCGGCCAATGATTCCAACGTGACCGTGACTTCGACGCTGCCGATTATGACCGACAACGTCACCTTTACGTTTGGCGGCAAGAGCGAGACCGTGCAGCTCATCGTGATTCCCGATGACCGCGCGGGTGACTTGGGCGATTACGTGCGCCTGGAGGATGAGTCCAAAGAACCTCTGTCTTTGCGTGACGGAGACGTGTATCTGAGCAAAAGTTCACAGCTGGTGTTGGGGATTCAGCCGGGCGATACGGCTCACGTCCAGGATTCGTCGCTCAACGTCGCCAAGGTCAAGGTTAGCGACATTTCGCTCAACTATCTGGGCAACACGCTTTACATGACGCAGAGTACCTATGAGCAAGTTTTTGGTCGCAGTGCTCGACTCAACGGCGTCTTTGTGCTGCTTAAGGGTTCGTCGGCCGACCAGATTGCGTTTAGCAAGAATCTTAAGAGCGACGGTTGGCTTACGATTTCGAGTACGGCCGAGCATTGGGAGAACTACGAGGCGAACTTTACGATTATCAATTCCGTCGTGGTGCTCGTGACCTTTATGGCGGCGTGCCTATCGTTTGTGGTGGTGTTTACGCTGTCCAACACGAATATCTCCGAGCGCGAACGCGAGCTGGCGACCATCAAGGTGCTGGGCTTCCGCCGTGGCGAGGTGCACCATTACGTCAACAAGGAGACGTTGATCCTTACGGCGATCGGCGCTGCGCTGGGCGTGCCACTGGGCGGCTTGCTGGCCGAGAGTTTTACGTACATTTTGCAGATGCCGTCGCTGTACTTTGACGTCGAGGTCGAGCCGCTAAGCTACGTACTCGCCGTGGTGCTTTCCTTTGGCTTTACGTTTATCGTCAACGTCGCCACCAACCGTACCCTCAACAAGATCGACATGGTCGGCGCCCTCAAGAGCGCCGAGTAACCTGCCAAAAAGGGACAGGTTTATTATGGCAGGTTTTATCTGGCCAAACGCCGGGCAACCATTAGGTGGCCCGGCGTTTGGCCCGTTTTGCTGGGGATGTTTGTCGCTCAGTGCTCTTACTGTCCAATCCAGTGTTGCGCATAGCTCTTAATGTCCTCGGTAAAACCGTCAAGGTCGTCAAGGGTGATCACGCTGTCGATAAGCAAATTGGCTATCTCGCGGTGCATTGTGCTGCGGCGAATATCGTTTGCAATTACGCCTGAGGACAGCTTGTCTCTATTGAGGTGCTCTTCTAGTGCCCAAAATCTACTGGACGCTTCGCTGTCGCCGTTCAGTATCTCAACGTACTGGCCGATGAGCTTTTCCATATAACGTTCTTGCCATTGAGGAAGCATTTTCTTAAACAGCTTCCAGTCGCTTTCGGCTACGTCGCGCATATGTCCTCCGCTCGTCAAACGGGCTTTCCATTTGCCTTTCATTCTATTTTGTTTTCGCCCGCAAGCGTTGATGAGAGGCTCTCTTTAGCCTTCGAGATTGGGCTTGAATGGGTTGTATGCCACAAAACGGGCCTATCTACTACGTTTAATTGGATACCCTCAACCATGCCGGGAAAACGAAAAATAAAACCGCAGGTAGAAGGCCTGTCGATTTTCGAAAAAGGCGGTCATGGTTGGCCCCATCGAGTTAAACGTAGTAGATTGCCCCTTTTCGTGGCGGACCATCAAACGAACGCCGACGCTTGTGCTGTAGCCGCTCCGATCATTCGTAAGTTGCGGTGGAATAGTTCCTAAACTCGACTACTCAAGGCTAAAACCGGAACTATATCACCGCAACTTAGGCGGGATGGGCGGGGGGTACTAGTTGGGTGCTGCCGTCGGGCTGGGATGGTTTAGGCTCGCTCGCGATGCTTCCATTGTTTACGGCACCAACGCATGAGTGCTTTTACGACCGGGATGGTGATGAGTATTACCCAGGCGGGATGGGGTTGTTCCAGGCAGAGCCACATGTAGAGGAACCATGCCTCGGCACTGACCGAATAGACGACATCGATCAGCTTAGATAAGTGGCGTCGATCGATAAAGTCACCAATCGCGTAGTAGACGGGAACCAAAAAGACGAGCAAGAGTCCCGTAGCCCATGTGCCGTAGGCAATGCCGAGCACCAGGTAGGCGAGGGCGACGAGCGCGGGAAAGGGGAATTTGTTCCATGCGCGTCCGAGCCCGGTGTTGAAATGCTTGCCATGATGGTCGAGCTTGTCGTGTGCTTCCTTCCAGCTGGAAAACGTCTCGCCGTCGATGGCGACGGCGCCGTCGTCATTGGTATGCACGCTATGTCCATCGTCCTCAAGCGTATCGATATGCAATCCGCCTGGCCCCACATGCACCTCTTCGCCTTTGCGCTCGTTGGTCACATGGATGCCGCTCCAGCCAACATGGATTTCCTCGCCTTTGTTGGGATCAATAACGTGGATGCCGCGCGCGAGGGAAATATCGACAAGTGGCTTATCGCTGTAACCAGCGTGCTCAGTAGAAGCCTCAGCCTCTTCTGAAGCTTTGGTACCGGCGTCGCTGTCCTGTGCTTCATCATCAGCCTGCGAGTCGTCAGTGCTATCCACCGCCTCCCCATACAGCAGCTCATCCAGTGACACGCCATACAGCGCGGCGAGTGCAATGAGGTTGTCGGTATCGGGCGAGGATTCGCTGCGCTCCCATTTACTGACAGCCTGACGACTCACACCCAGCTGGGCGGCAAGCGCCTCCTGAGAAAGCCCGGCAGCCTTGCGGCGATCAACGAGCCGCTGTGCCATCGCAAGATCCATGGCAGTTCCTTTCATGTGGTGACCGTAATCGAATGAGCCGAGTATGCCGAGAACAACCGGTAGCGACCACCATTTCTAGTTAGAATCTGCCCCAACCCTACCGCAACTACCGGTAGCAACCCCTAACGACCAGCCATTTCAGGACAAATGTCAGTGCTACTCTCAGCTAAGAGCCCGGGTCAGAAGTTGCGGTGGAATAGTTCCTAGATTCAGCTATTTGAGCCCAAACAGGAACTATTCCACCGCAATTTACTATCAGACCAGGCACCCGCAGCAAGAAGACGAATAACCTCGGCGAGTATGTAAACGCAGGGCCCTCCGACCCCGCCCGACGATTTCGATTGGCGACCTTTGACGGAGTCAAGGGAGGAGCCAAATCGAAATACGTCGGGCGGAGTCGGAGGGCCCGATGGGATGGA
>WGSQ01000099.1 GCA_014871605.1 Collinsella sp.
CCCCATGCGGACGGCGGACGACCTATGTAGCCTTGGACTAGAACATGCCCAAGAAGCCGTGCACAAACAGCGCGGCCAGAGCGGCACCGATAAACGGAGCGATGCCAGGAACGAGCAGGCCGTACTTCCAGTTGTTGTCGGCCTTGTTCTTAATCGGCAGCACCTGATAGGCCATGCGAGGACCAAGGTCACGAGCCTGGTTCATGGCGAAGCCGGTGATGCCACCCATGCCCATGCCAACAGCCCAAACGATCAGACCGACGCAGATGGCAAGCATCAGAACGTTCTCGCCGGCGCGGCTAGCGGCAGCAAGGATGGCGCTGATGAACACAAAGGTGCAGATAGCCTCGCAGAAGAAGTTACGGGCATAGTTCGTACCCTCGGTGGTGGGGTTGGTCGAGAAGATGTTGCGCTGGGCAATGGGGTCGACGACGCCCTCGGAAGCCTTGAACTCATCGGCATACATAAGCCAAGCGATTACGGCGCCCACAAAGCCGCCGAGCATATCGGCAATCATGAAGGGGATGCAGCTGCTCCACGGCACCAGGCCTACGATGCACTGGGCAAGCACCATAGCCGGGTTCATGCACACGGCGCCGCCAAAGACAAACAGGCAGACCGAGATGCCAAAAGACCAAGTGGTGATGGCAAACATGTGGCCGGAGCCCTGATACTTGGTGCCCTTAAGCACGGTATCGCAGTGCACGCCCACGCCAAAGATGATCATGAGGGCCGTTGCGCCGAATTCGCAGAGGAGTTTGGTAAGCATAAAACCTTATCTTTCTTGTCAGTTATAAACGATTCGTTTAGGCCGCGCGCTAGTGCTGAGCGACAACAACGCCCAGGCCATCGGGAATGACGGCCACCTTGGCATCGGCACCCTTCATCTCAAAGGCGAGCTTGAGCGCCTCCTCGAGGGTGTTGACCGGCGTCATGTGCATATCCTTAATCATCTGGTGATCGCACAGGTCGGTGACCATGATCACGGGGTGATGCGCCAGGATGCGGGCAAAGATCTGGCTCGTCCACTGGTCGGGCAGGGTCTCGTCCTTAGGACGGTCGATGCAGGCGCGCTCAAACTCTGCCGGATCGTTGTCGGCGATGTTGTGATAGAAGCCCTCGCCGCCGTGACCGTCGGCACAACCGGCGACGTCGATGATCACACCGCCCTCGGGAAGCGTGGCCTCGGCAGAGCACATGCCCTTCACGGCCTGGTAGATGTTCTGGTCGAGCGGGTAGCCGCCGTTGGTGGTGATGGCAATCTCGCACTCAACGGGCTCAACGCCGGCAAGGCTCTTCACGAACTCACAGCCGGCCTCGTGCGCCTTGTGGATATCGCCTGCAAAGGAGCCGATGACCTCGTGCTTGCCGTTGAGCACCACGTTCAGCACAAAGGCAAGGTGAGCCATCTCGGCAGCGGCAAACATGTCCTCGCTCACGTGGTTATGGCACAGGTTGCCGGCACGCGAATGGGAATCGTTCACAAACTGGCCGTTGTGGTTGTACATGATGGTCTTGTAGCTGGCGATGCCAGGCAGGACGGACTTGCGGCTGCCGGAGAAACCGGCAAAGAAGTGCGGCTCAATAAAGCCCTCGGCAAGCAGCAGATCGCAATCGACGGCAATCTTATTGATGATGCACTCGCCACCAGAAGGCAGGGTGCCGATCTTTTTCATCATGCTGTCGTCAGTCGCGACGTGCATAACGATTTCCTCGTTGGCAACGATCTCCTCGCCGTACTTGTTGACGAGCTCCTCGTGCGTCGACGGACGATGCATACCCGTAGCAACCAGAATGCGAACGCGCGCTTCAGGCGCAGCAGAATGGATGTGATGCAGCAGAATAGGCATCGTCACACGCGAAGGAACGGGACGCGTATGGTCGGAGCTAATGATGACGATATCCTTCTTGCCAGCACAGAGCTCCTCGAGCGAAGGCGAGCCGTAAGGGTTGGCAAGTGACTCCTCCACCAGCTCTTCCTGCGATTTCGTGGTCTTAAACTCGTTTTGATGACCTTCCATCACACCTGCAAAGTTCTTATCCTCGAGCTCCAGATGCAACGTCTTGTGGTCAAACGGCAGTTCACATTCAAACAATGACGAGCGCCCTCTTCCTTTCAACTGACACACTAGATAAACCGTTGGAAGGATACGCCGCTCACCGAAAAACACCACCGTCCACCGAGCCGTTAACACAACGTTCATATTTGACCCACAACAAAACGGCCGCGATCCCAAACGGGACCGCGGCCGCAACAGTCGTAAGGCGAGAAGCACCACATGCATCTCAATCCCGATCGATAAGACGCGGGGCGCGAAGCGCCAAACGCGCCGCCGGGACAGACCCCATCCAAAACGCGCAAAGCGCGCCATTCTTCTCCTCAGCTTTAATCCCTGAAGACCGAGGACGAAGGGACCCGATGGGTTTCCCTCTGAATGCATTCCGCAGCACGAAGCCCTTTCCAAACGCGCGAAGCGCGCCTTTATTTCCCCAGCAAGTAATCCACCGAAGACCGGACATCGTAGGGGCCGCCGTTTGTTTTCTTTCCGGCGCATTCCGCAGGACGCAAGAAGCCCTCGCCGCACGAAGTGCGCAGCGAGGGCTTCTTGCATGTCCGAGGACGTGCCTAAAAGTAAACTAATGGCGGGCCCGGACGACTACAGGGCTATCGATTACCCCGTGTTCTGCAATCCTGCCGAGACGCCGGTCACAGTCGAAAGAATCAGGCTCATGTACTCGGCCTTCTTCTCCTCGGCCATCTCGTCCTGATTCATGCGCACCTCGCGAAGGGCGCGGACCTGGGCGATGGACAGAGCGTCGACGTAGGGGTTACGCACGCGAACGGCGCAGCCGAGCACGCGACGACGCTGCAGCGGCCACTCATCACCGACGATGGCAAGGACCCACTTACGGGTGAGCTGCATCTCGGTAAAGACCTTCTTGGACAGATCATCGCGGTCGCCCAGATGCAGATACATCTTGGCGATGCGCTGATCGGTCTTAGCAATCGACATCTCGATGTTGTCGATAAAGGTGCGGAAGAACGGCCACTCCTGGTAGGCAGCCTTGAGCTGGTCAAGATCGCCAAGCTGCTCGCAGGCGGTGCCCAGACCGTACCAAGCGGCCAGGTTAATGCGCGCCTGGCTCCAGCTGAAGATCCACGGGATGGTACGCAGGTCATCGAGCGACTTGGCGCCCAGACCGCGCTTGGCGGGACGCGAGCCGATCGGCAGCAGACCGACCTCGGTCAGCGGCGTCACGGTCGAGAACCACGGTGTAAAGTCCTCGGTGTTCAGCAGGTCCAGATAGCGTTCGTGGCTTGCAGTGTTGAGCTTCTCGGCCATATCCCAGAACTTCTGCGTGGTCTCGGTGTTGGTCTTCTCGACACTCGGGGCCGACTGCAAAAGCGTTGCGGCGGCAACGGACTCAACATGGCGCTGAGCCAGCGTGCGGTTGCCGTAACGGGCAAAGATGACTTCGCCCTGCTCGGTAAGCTTAAAGAAGCAGTTGACCGAACCCTTGGGCTGCGCCAGCACGGCCTTGTTGGCCGGGCCGCCGCCACGGCCCACGGCACCGCCGCGACCGTGCATGAGCACCAGGTCGATATCGTTCTTCTCTGCCCACTTGGCGATGCGCTCCTGCGCGGAGTGCAGCGCGAGCATGGCCGTGGTAGGACCGGCATCCTTGGAAGAGTCGGAATAGCCCAGCATGACCTCCATGCGGCGGTTGGTCTGGGCAAGGCGCTTTTGCACCACGGGCAGCGTAAGCATCTGATCGAGCACGTCGACGCAGCCCTCGAGGTCCTCGAGCTGCTCGAACAACGGGATCACGTCGAGCTCGGGGACATCCTCCTCGTGTGCAAAGGACAGGTGCGCCAGCTCAAAGACGTCGGCCACATGCTGAGCGCTCTTGGTAAACGAGATGATGTAGCGGTGCGCCATCTTCTTGCCGTAGCGCTTTTGGATGGAGCCGATAGCGCGGAAGGTATCGATGACCTCGCGCGTCATGGGCTGCAGGTCGCCATGGATACCGTTCTCGTGGATATCCTTAAGGGCGCGGGCATGCACCACGGAGTGCTGACGGAACTCCATCTCGACCATATGGAAGCCGAAGGACTCGACCTGCCAGATGATGGTTTGGACCGGACCGTAGGCGGCACGGACGGCACCGCCGCGACCGTGCATGAGCACCAGGTCGATATCGTTCTTCTCTGCCCACTTGGCGATGCGCTCCTGCGCGGAGTGCAGCGCGAGCATGGCCGTGGTAGGACCGGCATCCTTGGAAGAGTCGGAATAGCCCAGCATGACCTCCATGCGGCGGTTGGTCTGGGCAAGGCGCTTTTGCACCACGGGCAGCGTAAGCATCTGATCGAGCACGTCGACGCAGCCCTCGAGGTCCTCGAGCTGCTCGAACAACGGGATCACGTCGAGCTCGGGGACATCCTCCTCGTGTGCAAAGGACAGGTGCGCCAGCTCAAAGACGTCGGCCACATGCTGAGCGCTCTTGGTAAACGAGATGATGTAGCGGTGCGCCATCTTCTTGCCGTAGCGCTTTTGGATGGAGCCGATAGCGCGGAAGGTATCGATGACCTCGCGCGTCATGGGCTGCAGGTCGCCATGGATACCGTTCTCGTGGATATCCTTAAGGGCGCGGGCATGCACCACGGAGTGCTGACGGAACTCCATCTCGACCATATGGAAGCCGAAGGACTCGACCTGCCAGATGATGGTTTGGACCGGGCCGTAGGCAGCACGGACGGCACCGCAGGCGGCCAGCGAACGCTGGACGACGCGCAGGTCATCCAGGAACTCGTCGGCGCTGTGGTACATGGTGTCGGTGATGCGGCGCACGGTGGCGTTCAGGCGGTCGGCCATGACGAGCATGACGGCGCGATGCGGCTCGTGCTCGGAGATCAGCTCGGCGCGGGCCGTGTAACGAGGGCTCATCTCGACCTGATGGTTCCACAGGTTAATGAGCTCGGCCGACGGCTTGCTGTAGGTAGCCTCGAGCGTGAGGTTGCGGCCGATGTGGCGGCACTTGTCCTCGAGCTTGAGCACCATGTGCGTAAAGTACTTGGCGGCGACCTCACGGCTCACCTTGGCGGTGACGTTGGGGTTACCGTCGCGGTCGGAACCGATCCAGCTGCCGGGATGGAAGAACGCCGGGCACAGCGGCGGCACAGTACCGGCCTTGTCGCCCAGCACCCAATCGTCAAAACGACGATAGATAACGGGGATAACGTCGAACAGCGTGTTATCGAAGATGTCGATGATGGTATCGGCTTCCTCGACCGGCGTGGGCTTCTTGAGCGCGATGGGACTCGTACGCACCAGGGCGTCGATCTCCTGCAGCATATGGCGCTCGTTCTCCACCAGGTCGGAGCCGCCCAGACGCGGACGCTCCTCCAGCAGGTTGGAGATACGGCGGATCTTGCCCTCGACGGCCTTACGACGGGCCTCGGTGGGATGTGCGGTAAAGACAGGGTGGAACTCGAGCTTGTCGAGCAGCTCGTTGGCACCCTCGACACCCAGCTCATTCACCAGCTGGTGATAGGCAACGGTAAGCTCGTTGGCAGGATCGACCTCGGTATCGGTCGACGCACCGGCCTCGCGCTCGCGCAGCTGCGCCACACGGTAGTTCTCCTCCGACAGGTTTGCCAGATGGAAAAAGCTCGTAAAGGCGCGAACGATGACCTGCTGCTTATCGAGCGGCAGGCTGTCGATCAAATCGACGACCTCACGAAATGCCACGGCAGTGGGCTCGTCGGCGGTGGGCACGCCCTGCTCGTCGACGGCTTCGTCGGCAGCGCAGGTACCGGGGTTGCCGGCATTGACCACAATCTCGGCTGTCAAAATCTTGTCGAACAGGTCCGCGATCTCGGGATCATACTCGCTAAGCACACGGCGCTCCAGGCGCAAGAACAGCGCCAGATTGTCGCGCAGCTCCTCGGGGATCTCGATCTCGGCGAGACGCTCCCTGGACTCGGCATTCGAGCCGATTCGGTTAACGAGGCGGTTGACCACGGCAGCGACGCGCGCCGCGGCTTCGGGTACAGACTGGTTGCTTAGGTTCTCAGCCACGTTTCCTCCCATTCCTCCTTCTATGCACGTAACATGCGGTATTCATTATAGGCGCTTGAGAAATACTTTCGACACTGATTGCGCTTTACCACACAAAAGTATTTTCTGCATTGCAAAGGTTTTTGCCCTAAATGGTCGTATTTCTCGGTGGGCGGCATACGTAAACGGGGGCATTCCGCATAAAAGCGAAACACCCCCGTAACAATCGCTCTCCATGAGCAGGGCACGTTAGCAGGCCCGAAGCTCAAAAAGATGCGCTACAGGCGCTCGCGAACCGCCTCGACGACGTTGTCCAGATCGGCGAGCACCTCGTCATGGCTCTGCATGTCGCGCACTTTGACCTTGCCGGCGGCAAGCTCGTCGCCACCCAGGACCAAGATGAGCTTGGCGCCTACCTTATCGGC